>NZ_CP010796.1:1200000-1500000 GCF_001483965.1 Carnobacterium sp. CP1 | reverse complement strand
GCTCAAGAAAAAACAGCAATCACTGATGCAGTAGATGCGTTAACAGTTATGACGGACCCAAAGAACCCAACAGCTGGTGAATTGACAGCTCTTGCTGAAGCACAAGAAACAGATTCTAAGGCCTCTGTTGCAGCAGCTCATGCTAATGTTGATAGACTTGATAATGCCATTAAAACTGTTTCTGATCATAGAGCAACATTCGGTGCACAACAAAACCGTTTGGACCACACGATCAACAACTTAACAACATCAAAAGAAAATTTATCTGAAGCAAACTCGCGTATTCGTGACGTTGATATGGCTGAAGAAATGATGAACTTTACGAAATCAAACATCCTTTCATCTGCTGCTACTTCAATGTTGGCACAAGCAAACCAAATGCCGCAAAGCGTTTTACAATTACTACAATAATTCTCTACAAGCGATATAGATAAGAAGCTGGCATTTGCCGGCTTTTTATTTATAATGAAAGGAGAAACAAAATGGAAATGAACCGAATCGACTTAGAAAGCATACAATCGATCAACAAAATTCGTTTTACTACTCTGCTGGAATCCAAGCTGTCTTCTGAAAACCATGAAATGGTCACAAAAGAACGTTTGTCACAAGAACCAAAGAATGAACTTTCAAGAGACGAATTGGATAAAGTGTTGAATCAAGCCAATCAGTACACTCTTGGAGAAAATGCTCAGTTCGAATTTAAGATTCATGAAGGAACAGGCAGAACATTGGTACGTTTGGTCAATATAGAAAGCGGGGAAACCATTAAAGAAATCCCGCCTCAAAAAATGTTGGATATAGTTGCCAGCATCTGGGATGCAATGGGCATCAATGTAGATATAAAGGAGTGAAAATGTGGTAGGAAGTTTAAGTTTTATGGGCTCTTATTCAGGAATTGATTCAAGTACGATCGATTCGCTGATCGAAGCAGAATCTGGAAAGTTAGTTCAATATACAAATAAGAAAGAAAATTTAACAAAAGAAAAAACTGCTTGGAATGATGTCAATACGCGGCTGGATACGTTATATACAAAACTAGGCAATTTGGCAAAAGAAAATGCTTTTCAATCCAAATCAGTCACTACCAGCGATGCAAGCAAACTAACGGTCAAAGCAGATTCAAAAGGACAAGTCGGAACATATAAAATCAATATTACTCAATTGGCAACAGCGACACGCATAACGTCAGCTGAAATTGGTCAAATGGATGGTAAGAAGATAACCGATAAGCTGGAACTAACCGGAACACTAACTGTTGGGAACTCTGCTATGAAAAAAGATGGTATCGAAAACGGTGGTATCGATATCGAAATCGATTCAAAAGACAGCTTGAAAGATATTGTCGGAAAAATAAATGATACATCCAAAGAGTCAGGTGTTTCGGCTTCAATCGTGGATAATCGGATTATCTTAAGCAGCACGACAATGGGCAACGAAACGTTATCGATTACAGGGACGAATGGTTTGGCAGATACACTAGGATTCAAACCGGAAATAATCTCTGACCAGCAAAAAGGCCAAGAGGCTATATTTAAAGTAGATGGCATCGAAGTTACACGCCCGAGCAACCAAATTGACGACGTTATTGAAGGCGTTACATTTGAGTTGTTAAAAGTGGATGAAGGCTCTGAAGTCAGTACCATCAAAGTCAGCGAAGACACCGATAAAACCATTTCTGCTGTCAAAGAATTTGTCAGTCAGTACAATTCAACGATGTCATTTATTGGAGAACAATTGAAAGTTGGCGATCCGTCAGTTGAAAATAATACAGTCGGTCCATTAGCGGGTGACAGTGCCTTGATTAGATTGCAGACACAATTAAGAACAATGGTATCTGCTAATATAGAAGATAGCAGCAGTAGCATTAAAAACGTAAAAGACATAGGTATTTCAGTTGACCGGTATGGAACAGCCACTCTTGACGAAGAAAAGTTGAAAGAAGTATTGGCTGAAAATCCATCAGCTGTAGAAAAGTTGTTTAACAATTCAACAAAGACGACTGAACAAGTAACGGATAAAGATGGAAATGTAACTGAAGTGGAAAAAGAAATCAAATCAGGTGTTGCTCAAAAAATGCAATCACTGGTTGACACTTTTATTTCCAAAACAACTGGAATCATCTCTACAAAAGCAACGACATATGATAAGATGATCAAGGACATCGGCAAACAAATCGATACTTTTAATGAACGTCTAGTTAAAAAACGAGAAACGTATGTCAAAACCTTTACTGCATTGGATGTAGCAATGATGGAAGCAGAGTCTCAAATGTCTTATTTAGCTAGTCAAATGGAATCTTGGTCTAGTTAACATAAAAGACTGCGAGTTAAATTTGTATTGAGCCAAGAGAGGAAGTTTGAGCCGTGCAAGAAAATGAACAGCATTTGTTGCGGATGAACATGCTAAAACAAATGGAAGCTTTAATGGCAACTTGGGATGGCACACTAGAATCAGCCGGAAAACTTATTTCTGAGAATAAAAAGAACATGCTGCAATTAAAACAATTAGAAACCCAATCAGCAGCAAACCCATTGGGTACCTATAACGAAACAGAAAAAAACATTATTGAAGGTATTATCCATCAACAAGAAAAGATGGTGCATCAAATTAAAATCGAGCGGGAAAGTTTATTGAACCGCATGAAACAAATCAATCAAAAAGATAAAGTGATCAGCAATTATGTCTCTGCTAACCGTGCGCCTATGTTTATCGACAAAGGACTATGATGCATTAACTGGTTTTTGCGCAATGGTTTGCAAAAGAACATGGGCTCTTATTAAGCATAGACAAATAAAAGACGGTGATCATTCTTTTATCGGGTTCTGATAAAAAAGATCAACGTCTTTTCTTCTGAACAAAATAGTCAATTTCGGATGGATAAAAACTGAAGCATAATTAAAAAAGAATATAAAAGGAGACTATACAATGGGATACAATCGGAATATACCTGATGTCTATAAACAAAACCAAATCTTGAACGCAACACCTAAAAAACTGGTTATTTTACTGTATGAAGGAGCCATAAAAAACTTAAAGTTGGCTGAACTTTCAGCAGCTGAAAAGAAAATCGAAGCTACTGGAAATGCATTAATCAAAGCTCAAGATATTATTCGTGAATTGATGAGTACATTGGATTTTGAAAACGGCGGAGAAGTAGCTGGAAATTTGAACCAGCTTTATGACTATCTGATGACTGAAATCATTAAGGCAAATATATCTAAACAACCGGAAGATATAGCAAGAAGCCGAGTGATGTTGGAAGAGTTGCGGGATACTTGGATTGAAGTTTAAGAAAGGCAAATAAACAACTGTCGGTTTTCTGACACAATTAGAAAGACCTGAAAAACACCTTCAGAATACTGAAGCAGAGCAGTAATCCTTACCGTTTTAGAAGTAAGGATTTTTCTTTGTCTAACGGAAAGTGAGCGCTTTCTTATTTGTTGGAAACGTGTAAATACTCCTGTCAGATATGGTTTTTTAATGAAAAAGACAGCTGTTTTTAAAATCAACACTAGACATAAAGATACAAAAGTTATTGCTGAATTAATTTAATTCAGTTATACTTCTTTTGGCAGTCTAAGGACGTATTTTTATCAGAAAAACAAATATTATTTTAATATACATACATAACTTTTATATACTTTGAAGAAGGATATAATGTCTCGATAAAAATAGAATGAAGTATTAAAAATCTATTTAAAGCGGAGGGGTATCAAGTGAGCGATTCTACATACAATTTAATTAAACAGGCTTTGGATGCAACTGAATTAAGACAACAAATGATTTCCAGCAATATTGCGAATGTCAACACACCTGAGTATAAAGTCAATAAAGTAGAGTTTGAAAGCATTCTAGGTAAAGCTTTCGATGGGATAGGGTTGACAAAAACGAATGACCGGCACATAGGTATCGGAACGCCGGATGAAGTCTTGCCGGTTGTGACGAAAAGAACAAATTCAATGGTTAAAGACAATGGCAATAACGTAGATATCGATATGGAGATGACGGATGAAGCTGCGACATCTATTCAATACAATGCGTTAGTCACACAGTTGAATGCGAAATATTCAATGTTGTCTAGCGTGATCACAAAATAATTAAACCGTTTGGAGGAACAGGTAATGGCCATTTTTGATTCCCTACATATTAACGCAAGCGGCTTAAGTCTGGAAAGATTGAAGCTGGATACCGTTTCCACGAATATCGCTAACATCAATACGACACGTACTGAAGAAGGCGGACCCTACATAAAAAAAGAAGTGCTGTTTGAAGAAAGCCTAAAAAACGTTGAATCTTCTTTAACAGGAAGGCCAGAGAAAAAAAGTTTTGGCGTAAAAGCAACAGAATTAGCAGGAAATGCTGAAGATATCGTCAGAGAATACAATCCCGGTCATCCAGATGCGGATGAAGCCGGTTATGTCCAGTTGTCAAACGTCAATATGGCTGATGAAATGATTGATATGATCACGGCTCAACGGACCTATGACGCCAACGTCACGGCTATGAATGCCAGCAAAGAAATGCTGAAAAAAGCTTTGGAAATAAAAATCAATTAAGTTTAACGCAATAAGTAACTAAAGAGGAGAATTCAAGTGAATATAGAAGCATTATATAGCAATTTATTAAATGGAGCTGGACAAGTCGGCACTATGGAGACACCTGCACGTGAAGCAGCGGCAGCCGGTTCATCTAGTTCATTTTCCGGGATGATCGAACAAGCAATGATCAATTTAAACGATAAGCAAGTATCCGCTGATCAAGCTGTTCAAGGCTTGGTAGCCGGCGATGCGGATAATTTACATAACGTCATGATCCAAACATCAGAAGCGCAATTGACACTGGATCTAGCCTTGCAAGTAAGAAATAAATGTTTAGATGCCTATAACGAAGTAAAAAACATGCAATTTTAATGCGTTTTTGAGGGAGCTACAGCAATAATGGAATCAGTTAAAAATATGTGGAATGGAATCAAAGAGGGCTGGAAGAATCTTGGGAAACCAAAACAGCTGGGGTTAAGCGCAATAGTGATTATAATTGTGGCTATCGTGATGGGGCTTACGTATTATACCCAAAAGGTAGAATACGCTACGTTGTTTTCTAATTTAGAAGAGAGCGACGCTGGTACAATCGTAAATGATTTGAAAACGAAAAAAATAGCCTACAAATTAGAAGATAACGGAACAACGATTTTGGTGGAACAGGATCAAGTCGATACTTACCGAATTGATCTGGCTGTAAATGATATGCTGCCGCAAAATTCAGTTGGATTTGAAATATTTGATGCGACCAGTATGATGGCAACCGATGAAGATCGGAAAATCATGTATCAGCGGGCCATAACCGGCGAACTGGAAAGGTCTATTTCTGCTTTAGATTCCATTAAATCAGCTAAAGTATTATTGTCGATGCCTGAAGACAGTGTCTTCACTAGTCAAGAAGATCGATCAAAAGCTTCAGCGTCTGTCGTACTGACAACAACTAACGGTCAGATTCCGGAAGACTCAGCGGTACAAGGAATAGCTTCCCTAATTGCTGGAGCGGTAGACGATCTGCCTAAAGAAAACATTAAAATTGTTGATACAAAAGGCAATTTGCTAAGCGCTGCTTTAGAAGACGACAACAGTATAAATGCTACCGATATGGTCAGCAAATACCAAGCGATCAAGGATCGTTACGAGCAAGAATTAGAAAAGAAATTGGTCAGTACATTAGGTCCGATTTTTGGGATAGAAAAACTGACTGTTGCCGTAAATGCGGATATGAATTTTGACTCGATACAAAGTGAGAATGTGAACTATTCAGATGAACCGGTTCTCAGGAGCGAAACGGTTTCGGCAAGCGGCGGTACGATCGATGTTGCTGAAGGAACAGGTACCGACAACGCCATTAACGAAGTTATTGAAGGCGAAGGCGGCACGAGTTCGACTTATGACCGGACAGCCAATTATGAATTAGATACAGAAACAACCAGTACAGTCAAGGCGCCCGGATCCATCAATCGTTTGACGACTTCAATCATCTTAGACAAACAATTAAGCAATGCTGAAGAAGAACAAGTTGATGAGATCGTAAAAGCGACGATCGGTTTTAGTGAAGAACGAGATGATACGGTAACGGTTCAAGGAATGACTTTTGCCAAAGAACCGGAAGAAATCGAACCAACGACTCCGCAAGCAGAAATCGGCGAATCAATTAAAGAAACATTGATGAGAGACTGGCCGTATCTTGCTGGTGGGTTAGGAGTCTTGATTCTGTTGATCGTATTGCTGCGTATTATATGGAGAAAACCAAACAGAGCAGAAGACGATGAATTGGATTTCTATGAAGAAGCACCCTCTGATACAGCAGCAAATGAACTGAAAAGCGAATTAGAAGCGATGAAGAGAAAAGCTAACAGAGAACAAAAACAAAAAGAAACTGCAGAATTAACGGAAGAGTTGAATCAAGCAATGTCGGCTAAAGAAACGGCAGCCAGAACATACGCAAAAGAAAACCCCGAAGCTTCAGCAGATTTAATAAAAATATGGATGAAGGATGAGTAGGTGAATAATATGCAGGAAATGGATGGAATAAAAAAAGCTGCAATATTGTTGATCTCTTTAGGTTCTGAAACATCAGCAAAAATCATGAAAACACTGCCTGATAACTATATTCAGAAAGTAAGTTATGAAATTGCCAATATTGATTATGTAAGACCTGAAGAACGGGATGCTATTGTTAATGAGTTTATCGAATTGTCGCAGGCCAGAGAATATATGATCGACGGCGGAATCGATTATGCAAAAAACTTATTAAATATGGCAATCGGTCCCCAAAGAGCAAAAGAAGTGATCGATATGCTGAATCAGATTCAGTTGCGCGAACGGCCGTTTAATATTGCTAGAAAAGCGGATCCTCAACAGTTGACGAACTTATTGTTAAATGAGCAGCCTCAAACGGTAGCGTTGATCTTATGCTATATGCAGCCAGATAAAGCGGCGTTGATTTTGTCGCAATTCCCGCTAAATCTTCAATCGGAGATTGCTGAAAGAATCGGAACGATCACGAATACGTCTCCAGCGATTATTGAGAAAATTGAAAAAGTCATTGAGAATAAATTTTCAAATTACATTGAAAATGACTTGGAAGCAGTTGGTGGCGTTAAAACACTGGTTGAGATTCTTAATTCTGTCGGCAGAAGTACAGAGAAAAATATTATCGGTGTGTTGGAAGAAAAACAACCAGAATTGGCTGAAGAAATCAAATCCAGCTTGTTCACCTTTGAAGACATTACATCCCTCGAAAAAGGCGATGTTCAAAAAGTGCTTAGAGAAATCAATAACGATGACTTGGCATTGGCGCTTAAAGGTGTATCAGATGACATTAAAGACTTTATCTTTGCCAATCTATCTGCACGTGCAGTCGATACGCTCAAAGAAGACCTTCAGTTTATGGGACCTTCGCGCTTATCTGCGGTTGAAGAAGCTCAACAACGAATTGTCTCTATCATCCGTATGCTGGATGAGAAAGGCGAAGTTTATTTGAGAAGAGGAGAACAAGATGCTATCGTCTCATAAAATCATAAAACAAAAACATGCGTTTGCCGAAGAACAGAAGTCGTTTATCCAAACGAAGATAACCGCTCCGCCGGTGATTATTGAACCGGAAGAGGCAGAAGACGAAACTCCGTTAACAGCTGAATCTAAAGAAGCCGCTATAGCTAAAGCTCAATTAGCAGAAGCTTTTGAACAAAAAGAAGCTTTGCTGACAGCAGCTCAACAAGAAGCGGAAGACATAAAAGCAGCGGCTTTAGAACAAGGATTTAATGAAGGACAAACCAAAGGCTATCAAAAAGGCTACGCCGCAGGATATGACAAGGGCACGCAAAAAGCGGAAGAAGAAAGCATTCAGATGAAAGAAACTATTCAACAGATGCTGGCGGAAGCCGAAGCGTTTGTCGAACGCTATTACATTGAACAAAAGGGATCCTTATTGGACTTAGCAGGGCATATGGCAGAAACAATCACTCATGCCACGATCGATGCTTCTTCTGAACAGGTGATGGACTTGATCAAACCGGTTATCCACCGATTGAAACGGAAAAGCCAGTTGATTACATTATCTATTCGCCCTGAACAAAGTGAGCTGGTCAAAGCTAAAGTTAAAGAGCTGGAAAAAGAACATCCAGAAATCCGTTTTGCGGTGTTGACTGATAATACATTGGATAAAAACGGCTGTACGATTGAAAGCGCCCATGCAATCATGGATCTGCAAGTCCGGAAACAAATAGATGCGATGTTGGAACAGATGAAGGATATGGAGTGAAACAAACGTGTTTGAACTACCTTT
Organism: Carnobacterium sp. CP1; assembly: GCF_001483965.1. Classification (NCBI taxonomy): domain Bacteria; kingdom Bacillati; phylum Bacillota; class Bacilli; order Lactobacillales; family Carnobacteriaceae; genus Carnobacterium; species Carnobacterium antarcticum. The sequence continues at coordinate 1,491,672 of NZ_CP010796.1, read as the reverse complement.
TGAGGCTTACCACAACGAACTGAATAAAAGAAATTACTACTTAAAGATGGGGAAAGTCAGTCAAGTAACGGGATTGATTATTAAAGTAGAAGGATTAGATGCATTCGTTGGCGAAGTGTGTGTAATTCACATCAAATCATCGGACAGAATTGCACTGAGTGAAGTGGTCGGTTTTGTGGATGAGACAGTCTTGTTGATGCCATTGGATGAATTAGAAGGTATTGGACCAGGCTGTCTGGTCCGTCCGACAGATAAAACGCTGAAAGTTGAAATCAGCGAGAAACTTCTGGGCAATACATTGGATGGATTAGGTCGTCCAATGGATGAAAATCTAGAAGTAGATGGCGTTTTTTATGACGTCAACAGAAGTTCGCCAAATCCGTTCAAACGTAAAAAAATTCAAGATGTCATTCCTACAGGCATTAGAGCTATCGACGGTACACTGACTGTCGGAGAAGGACAGCGGATCGGGATATTTGCCGGAAGTGGTGTCGGAAAAAGTACGCTGCTCGGTATGATGGCCCGTTACATTGAAGCCGATGTGATCGTGATCGGTCTGATTGGAGAGCGGGGCAGGGAAGTCCTTGAATTTATTGAAAAAGATTTAGGCGAAGAAGGCTACAAAAAATCCGTGGTCGTTTGTGCTACGTCAGACATGCCCCCTCTTGTAAGGCTAAAAGGCGCTTCAGTCGCTACAACTATTGCGGAGTATTTCCGCGACCAAGGGAAAAAGGTTGTTTTGATGATGGATTCTGTGACTCGTGTTGCAATGGCACAACGGGAAATCGGGTTGGCAACGGGTGAACCGCCAACGACTAAAGGGTATACTCCATCTGTGTTTACGACATTGCCAAAGTTATTAGAACGCAGCGGAATGTCAGAAACGGGTTCCATCACAGCTTTTTATACGGTTTTGGTTGAAGGGGACGATATGAACGAACCCATTGCCGATTCTGTTCGGGGAATATTAGACGGACATATTATTTTGTCACGGAAGATATCTTCTGAGAATCATTATCCAGCAATCGATATTCAAAACAGCATCAGCCGATTGATGAAAGACATCACGACGGAGAAACATTACCTAACTGCAGGGAAATTAAAAGAGAATATGTCGATTTATGCGGACTCAAAAGACTTGATTGACGTTGGAGCTTACCGAAAAGGCAGTAATCCGTTGGTAGACCGAGCCGTTCAGTTAAATACTCCTATAAAAAATTTCCTGAAACAAAATGTTAATGAGCGCGTAGCCTTTGACGACGTAGTCACGACATTGGATACATTATTTAAAACGCAACAAGTAGGCAATCAACCAATGGGTTAAGGAATAAATAGGGGTGTAGAACTTGGGTAAATTTCGATTTTCAATGGAAAAGGTCCTAGATTGGCGTTCAGATACAGAAGAAGCCAAGAAAAAGGAACTTGGAGATGCACAAAGAGAAAAATTTCAGCAAGAGGCGTTATTGCAAGAGTTGATTCAAGAAAACATTAAAATTAAAAACGAAAGCTTAACAACGACTCGGATCGATATTCTGCGTCGTCAGAATATGTACAAAGTTATGCTGGATGAACGAATCGTTCAGCAAAAAAACCAAGTGGAGATAGCTGAGAAATCTGTTGAAGCAGCTCGTATCGCGTTGATGGAAGCTCATAAAGACAAAAAGGCCATGGAAAAACTGAAAGAGAAAGAATATACCTTTGTGATGGAACAAGAGAAAAGTGAAGAACAAAAACAATTGGATGAAATGGCTACCTTAAGTTATGGCAGATCTTTCTATTAATGGATTGAAGTTGTTGAAGGAACACTAACTTTTAGGTACCAGCATTCATTCAATAAAAAGGAGGTGAATTAAATTGGAACAGCTCTCACTAAGTTCAGTTGAATCCGCAGGTACTGCTAGTTTGATAGGGACGGCTACAAAGCAAGAAACAGTTTCCGCAGAAACATTTCAAAGTTATTTGGCTGAACAATCAGGCCAATCCGGGACAACCTCTGAAAAAGAGTTGGACAACAAGGCAAAAACAACAGCTGACAAAAGCAATGAAGAACTATCGGATGATAGCACAGAAGTAGATGCAGCTGCGTTCTTTTACGGCTTTATGTCAAGCATTCAAGAACAGGCAACGAGCATTTTGGAATTAGGTTCAGTAACTGAAGAAGAGCTGCCAGAGTCGGAATCACCAGATTACATAGAACCAACAATTTTAACGAATCCGACAGGTAGAGTGACTTTAGATGATAACCAAATGGAAGCAGACCTAGTTGTTCTTTCTGAAGAAAAAAGCAGCTTTAAACCGATGAGCAACTCGGTAGAAAATAAACAATCTATCTTACAAAATGACTTGCCTGTTTTTATATCCGAAGAAGAATTGAATACAATAGCTAAGGAAAAAGAACGTTCTTCAAATGCAGCAGTACAAGTCGGTGCATCAGAAACGGCAGAAACAATGGTAGATGAGATTTTACCGACCAGCCGCCTATTGACGAAAGATTGGGCTCAAACAGTAAAGTCGGCGTTAACGGTTGACCAACCTGCAATTGAACCGAACGAATCAATCGATCCAGCAGAGCAACTGAATGAGTTGCCTCAACCAAAAACCAGTGAAAACAACAGTGGGAAAATGGATTTGATTGATAACAAAGGAAAAGAACCATCTGTTTTGATGGGGGTTTCGGTTGAAAAAGAACCAACAACAAAAAATGCGGATGATTCGAATCTTAAAAATGAACTTAGCGGACCCGCAATTGTTCGAGGGGATGCCGCAGAAGCAACGGGAAAAGCAGTCGAGAGTCCTAAAACGATCCGGCAGCAAGTAACCCAGGCAGTCAACGAAGTCATTACAAAAACAGTAGAAACCTTTCAGAATGGGAAACACTCAACGGCAAAAGTGAGCATCTCGCCAAGCAGCATGGGAGAAATCACGATAACGCTGGAAATGGTTGATAATGTCTTGTCTACAAAAATTATGGTAGAAAGTTTAAAAACACAAGAATTATTGACCGGGGGGGTACCAAAATTATCGGACAATCTAAACCGTCAACAGATTCAGTTGGGTGAAGTTACGATTCAATTAACAACAAATGGAGAGACCGGTTCTCAGTTTAACGATAGACAACAAGAAAAAAACCGGCCAACCAGCCGCTTATCCAATCAAGTTTCTTTCGTTGAGGGACCAGTAACAGAACTTGCTGAAGAGAAGTCGGGGATTCGTTCAGGACGCTTGAGTATTTTAGTTTAATTTGAGTAGAGGAGGAATGAAAAAATGGAGATTCCAAGTAATTTTCACATTGGTACAGTAAAAAGTTTGACCGGAAATGAGAATAAAACCAATGAGCTTTCTACAGACGATTTCTTGCAGATTATGGCAGCAACAGTCAAAATGCCGTCAATGCCTGGAGAAGATGGAGGTGGAGGAGGCGGTGAAACCGACTACCTGACTCAGTTGGCTCAATTTAATATGATGGATCAATTAACAAATATTTCAGAAAAAATGAATTCAAGCCTATTGATGAACCAACAGCAGCAAGCTTTTAGTTTGTTAGGGAAAGATGTAAAAGTAACAGACGGCAGTGATCTAGTCAATGGCGTTGTGGAAAAAGTCCGCTTTGATCAAGGGTACGCCACTGTTCAAGTAAATGGAAAAGATTTTTATTTAAACGATATTTTAGAAGCAAGTAATCAAGCCTGATGTCGTTTAAAGTAACTCCCAATCAAACTCAACCGTCAGAAATAAAGCCAGCAGCGATACGTCCAAAAGTAGACCGGCGATTCAGTTCATTTTTAAGCGAATCAATTGAGAAACCGCTTGGTCAAAAAGAGGTCAAAATTTCTAATCATGCACAAAAACGACTGGAAGAACGCGGACTTCAATTGGACCAGCAAGATATGCATCAATTAGAAGCAGCGGTTGAAGAATTGAGTGGAAAAGGCTCAAAGAACTCGTTGATTTTTTATAAAGATATGGCACTCATCACCAGTGTCCCTAACCGTACGATCATCACGGCGTTAAATACACAAGAAATGGATATGGTCACCAATATTGACAGTGCTATGCGCATCAATCAATAAAAGGCTGGACCTATACAGGAAGCCTTAAATCCGCGGACCGATTGAAGCGGATCAATCGAATGGAGGAAGCAACATGTTAAAATCTTTATACTCAGGTGTTACAGGAATGAAAAATATTCAAACAAAAATGGATGTCATTTCGAACAATATTGCTAACGTTAATACAACGGCTTTTAAAACGGGAAGAGTTCGTTTTGAAGATATGATCAGCCAAACCAATGCAAGAGCACAAGGTGGTACAAATGCGCAACAAGTCGGACTTGGGGTACAAGTAGGCTCGATCGATACCGTTATGTCTGGCGGATCGCTGCAATCAACTGGACGACCATTAGACTTTGGGATTGAAAACGGAGATAACTCATTTTTCACCGTTAAGCAAGGCGACCAAACATTTTATACACGTGACGGCGGATTCTATAAAGACAACGCCGGAAACTTGGTAACGAGCAGCGGGTTAAGTGTTATGGGGTACACAGAAGGAGCACCGGCTGTAAATGATGCAAACTTTGTGATCGACAGTTTAGGGAAAAACCCGCAGCCTTTAACGATCAATGAAAAATTAACAATCGATGGAAAAGAAATAGAACTGCAAGATTACGTCATTGATAAAGATGGTTTTATCGTAGGAACATACAGTGATGAAAATACATATGTGTTAGGACGCGTCGCATTGACCAGCTTTTCTAATCCAGATGGATTGGAAAAACAAGGTGGCAATTTGTATTCTAAATCAGCCAACTCAGGAGAGCCAACATTGGGCAACCCATCTGATCCAGGATACGGTTCCGTTCGTTCAGGATTTTTGGAAATGTCGAATGTCGACTTGGCCAATGAATTTACAGAAATGATCGTAACCAGCAGATCCTACCAAGCCAACTCTAGAAGTATCACTGTTTCCGATACAATGTTAGAAGAATTGATCAACCTGAAGAGATAATAAGGCGTTAGCAAAGTAAAAAAAGACAAATATCTCGGACAGTTTCATTTCGTTGAGCTGTCCGAGTGTATTCTTTTTTTGCCTTTTACTTTAGAAATGAGGTTTTTAGATGATAGCTTTAACAGATGTCTCAGGAAGAGAGTTTTACTTAAATTGCGAATTGATATACAGAATAGACCGTTCTTTCGATACTATTATTACTTTAACTGACGGAAAAACCTTGCGAGTCATAGAAAAAGAAACAGAAATAGTAGAAAAAGTAATTTCTTATAAGAGAAAAATACATAGCGGTTTTTCAGAGGGAGAAAAATGAAAAAAAATATTGTACCATTGGCCGGTTTTATCTTAGGGTTGGCTCTGATCGTCTGGTCAATTACTTCAGCGGGTGAATTAAATAGTTTTCTGGATGCTCCTTCGCTGGTAATTACCTTAGGAGGTTCTTTTAGTGCATTGATCATCAGTTTTCCTTTAAAATCTTTGCTGAAGATACCGTCGATTCTTAAAAATTTATTATTGAACCCTAATAGCAATTATGAAGAATTGATTGAGACGTTCGTTAATTTGTCTAAAAAAGCCAGAAGCCAAGGAATCTTATCCATTGAAGAGGATTTACAGGAAGAAGACAATGAGTTATTAGTGACAGGTTTGCAAATGGTGATCGATGGAATGGACCCAGAGACTATTCAAGAGATATTAGATATAAAAACAGAAAATATTGAAAAAAGACATCGTGTCGGACAAGATATTTTTTTGAAGTGGGGAGAATTAGCACCAGCGTACGGGATGATCGGAACATTGATCGGATTGATTATTATGTTAGGTGAGTTAAATGACCCAAATACAATTGGCACAGGTATGGCCACGGCTTTGATCACAACCCTTTATGGTAGTTTTTTAGCAAACTTAGTTTTCCTTCCAATAGCTACCAATTTACAAATGCAAACCGATGAAGAGATGCAAGTGTGTGAAATGGTTATTGAAGGTGTGCTTTCTATCCAAGCCGGTCAGAATCCGCGTATTATTGAGCAAAAATTAAAAAGCTATTTACGCGATGAAAATCAAGAAGAAGCTGTAAGAGAAGCCGAACAACTTCAACGTGAGGAGCAATAGCATGGCTAGAAGAAAAAGACTTGAAAAGAAAAGCGAGAGCTCAGGAGGTTGGATGACCACTTTTTCTGATCTGATGTCTTTATTGCTGACTTTTTTCATTTTGCTTTATTCCATGTCTAATGTCAGCGAAACAAAATTCCAAGCAGCTACTCAATCGATTCAAATGGCGTTGAGTGGAACGGGAGGCACTTCTATTTTAGAAGAAACGAATTCTGCAGTAGAAAAAGAGCCAACTCCTTCGGCAGATAATGGTATTGATCCTGAAGTAGAGGAGTTATATGAGAAGGTCACAACTTATGTAACAGAAAATAAGATGAATTCAAAAGTTTCAGTAGATATGGATAAAGATGGCGTATATGTAGATATTCAGGAATCTGTACTGTTTTCTTCGGGAAGTGCAGAAATTTCAAACCCTGGGCAGCAAACATTAGATATACTGGCGAATTTAGTCAGTACATTTGATAACAGTATTGTAATAGAAGGGTACACAGATAATGTTCCAATAAAAAATTCGAACTTTGACAGCAACTGGGAACTTTCTTCGGGAAGAGCCGTATCTGTCTTGCGTTATCTGAGCGAAGAAGAGGACATTGAAGCTCATCGTTTATCTGCCAAAGGGTATGGAGAATATAACCCGAGTGTTCCTAATGATACAGATGAAAATAGAGCGAAAAATAGAAGGGTAAATATCGTCATCGTTTATGATGGGCAGGAGGCAAAGTAGCGAATGGAAGTACAATCGACAAAAGATAAAGAAAAAAAGAAGTGGTTGAAGCCGTTGATTATCATTGTTAGTGCACTTATTATCGGAGGAATCGTTAGTTTTAGTATAACTTCTGGAAAGGTTCAAGCATTTGTACAGCGTTTAGGAGAAGAAGAGAAAATAGAAACGACTGTTCCGCTGGAAGAGTTTTTAGTAAACTTATCCCCAGGAGAGACAGGAAAAGGACAATACTTAAAAATAGAATTATCGGTTTACAGTCTTGAAGAAGATGCGCAAGAACTGATCGATAAGAACATACCCCAGATACGAGATGCTGTTATTAGTGTTTTACGTACAAAAACGAGCGACACTGTTTTTCAAGAAGAGGAAGGTTCATTGGTTCTGAAAAAGGAATTGATCAGCCAAATCAATGAAACACTGGGGAACGCAGTAATTAGGGATGTATTTATTACAAATATCATCATGCAATAGAGAAAGTGAAAGGAAGCTGAAACATGGGATTGGGAATTGGGATAGGTTATGTGGTAAAAAGTATTTTTGCTTTGGCCATTATTATTTTTATAGCCAATTATAGTTTAAAATATTTGAATACTTTTATGACCAAAAAAGGCAAAGCTATCCAGATCATCGAAAGAACAGCCATAAATAAAAGTTCTTCTATTTGCATTGTGGAAATAGCGGGTACATATTATGTGATGAGTTTTACGGAAACACGTAATGAGATCCTTAGACAACTAACAGAAGCTGAAAAAGAAGCAGTCATTAAAACCCAGGAGACACTGGAAGTTAAACAAGAAAAACCTGATTTCCCAAATGGAAAGCCTAGCCAATTTCTTAAACAACTCCAATCCCGTTATCAAAATTTGTATGAAAAGAGGAAATAAAGTTGAAAAAAAAAGGACTGTTAAGTATTTGCTTTATCCTCTTCTTACTTAGTTTTAGTTTTCCGCACGAAGTTTCCGCTGTTGGCACAATAGACGACTTGACTAATGCAGTTGGAAGCCAGTCTGGTGAAACTTCGGATGTAGTGAAATTATATGTATTAATGGGATTGCTCAGCTTAGCTCCTACATTTCTAATTTTGACCACCAGTTTTACGCGCATCATTGTTGTTTTGTCTTTTGTAAGGAGTTCATTGGGGACGCAACAGAATCCACCTAACTTAGTGTTGACAGGTATTGCTTTATTCTTGACGTTTTTTATTATGCAGCCGATTTATTCACAAGTGGCGGATGATGCGCTGACCCCCTATTTAAATGAAGAAATATCGGGACAGGAAGCTTTTGAAAGAGCAGAAGAACCGATCAAACAATTTATGTACCAACAAACAAGGGACGAGGATATCAAGCTCTTTTTGGATATATCGGAAACGAAGAAGCCGGAAGATTTACAAGAACTTCCATTGACGATCATCGTCCCTGCATTCGTTATCAGTGAATTGCGGACAGCTTTCAGTATCGGATTTTTGATATTCATTCCATTCCTGGTCATCGATATTGTTGTAGCCAGTATTCTGATGTCCATGGGAATGTTTATGCTGTCTCCCGTTATGATTTCGCTGCCCTTTAAACTATTATTATTCGTGTTGGTTGACGGGTGGTATTTAGTCGTCGAGTCGCTTGTCACAGGTTTTCAATAGAGGTGTAAAATGACAATAGTAACAGTTTTAGACATTATCAGAGAAGCATTTATGACGATGATCATTGTAGCAGGCCCGACTTTGATCATTGCCCTTGTGGTAGGCCTGTTGATCAGTATCTTACAGGCTACAACTCAACTTCAGGAGCAGACCTTGAGTTTTGTTCCTAAAATCTTAGCAGTGGTTGTTTCGCTGATCGTTTTCGGTAATTTTATGTTAAATGCTTTAATTGGATTGACACAAAAAATATTTGAAATGATTGCAGCGCTTTGATTGAGGAAATCGGGGGTCTGCAAATCCAAACAGCACTGTTGATTTTTATCAGGATCACAGCATTTATTGTTATCAGTCCGGGATTTTCCATAAAAGGGCTGCCCAGTTTAGTTAAAATTGGGTTATCGGTCGGAATTACGATTGCAGCTTATCCGGTCACTTCAGCTTTATCAGCGGAAGTGCCAATGGAATTATTTGTATTGCTGGCTATAAAAGAAACCCTTTTAGGACTAGCGATTGGTTTTATTACAAAACTTATTTTTTCAGCGATTGAAATGGCGGGGAATTTTGTGGACTTTCAAGTTGGTTTCTCAATGGGAGCAACATTTGACCCGGCATTGGGCGTTAATGTTTCGTATTACGGAAAAATTTATTATTGGTTGTCGATTTGTATTTTTTTCTTAACCGACCTGCATCATGTCGTGATAAAAACAGTGGTTAAAACCTTTCAATACGTCCCCATCGAAAGCACGGACCTTGGAGGATTTGGGGTTGAAGGAATGGTGAAACTATTTGCCATCGTTTTTGAAACAGCTTTAAATTTAGCCGCGCCCTTAATGATCGTGGCATTGCTGACAGAGGTCGTATTGGGGTTGATTTCCCGGACCGTTCCGCAAATCAATGTATTGATTTTAGGAATGCCGTTAAAAGTATTGGCTAGTTTTGTCTTTATGTTGTTATTGCTGCCGACATTGATCAAAAACATTCAGACAACGATGCCGTTAATGATCAAATATATCAATGAATTTATCCAGTCGTTGCCGACAATATGAGGTGAGAATGCATGGCAGAAAAAGATGGCAAAACAGAAAAAGCCAGTCCTAAGAAACTAAAAGATTCAAGAAAAAAAGGCGAAATTGCTAAAAGCCAAGATCTGACTTCTGCTGTCACATTTGTCGTCTTTATCGTCTCCTCAACTTTTCTGGGAACCTACATATTAAAACAAGGTTATCTTTACTTGAAAATTTATTTATCAGAAGGTTTGGTAGTTAAAGGTTTAGAAAACAATTTAGGAAATATCGGTATGCGAGCCATTATTTTTACATTGATCTTGGCAGGACCCTTTCTGGCGATTGGCTTTTTTGCTTCTTTGGTGGCCAGCATGCTGCAAACGGGTTTTCTTTTTACATCCACACCGTTAAAGGTTGATATTAAAAAGATAAACCCCATCAGCGGATTTAAAAATATGTTTAGCAAAAAGACGATGTTCACCTTATTAAAAAATCTAATGAAGTTGGGCCTGGTTTTTTGGATGTCTTTTACAATGATTCGATCATCGATCAATCATTTAGTCAATTCCGGTAATGTTGGGACCCAGAAGTTATTCTTTTTAGTAATGGAACTAGTAAAAAGTCTGGGGGTTCAATTAGGTATCCTATTGCTCGGATTGGGCATCGGCGATTATATCTATCAAGTATACGATTACCGTAAAAATTTGAAAATGTCTAAACAAGAAGTAAAAGATGAATACAAAGAAAGTGAAGGAGACCCGCAAATTAAAGGCAAACGTAGGCAATTCCACAGACAAATGACCAACGGCACGTTGGCAGATGTGGAGACAGCGACTGCTGTCATTACCAATCCTACTCACTTAGCTATTGCGATCCGTTACGATAAATCACAGGATGAAGTTCCAATTATCGTTGCGAAGGGAGCAGACCATCAAGCTGCTAAAATCAGAGAACGAGCGAATGAGTCTAATGTTCCGATTATAGAAAACAAACCGGTTGCTCGAGCAATGTATAAATCTATTGAAGTAGGACAACCGGTCCCAGTCGATATGTACCAAGCGATTGCTGAAATTTTAGCGTTGGTGTATCAAATGGAAGAAATGAATAAACATAAAATTTAAGAGTGTTTTAAAGGATGAAGGAGTCGAAGAGATGTTAACTGCTTTTACGGGGAAATTTGGAAAACTAACAAAATCATTGGATGTCATCATTGCTTTTTTTGTAGTGGCTATTTTAGGAATGATCATCATTCCGTTGCCTTCTCCAATGTTGGATTTTATGTTAGTTGTCAATATAGCTTTATCGATCACTATTTTGCTTTTAACTCTTTTTTCTAAAAGCGTATTGGAATTTTCAACTTTTCCCACACTGTTGTTGATTACAACGATGTTCAGACTAGCATTGAATATTTCTTCCACTCGTTTGATTTTAACGGTAGGAGAAGCCGGAACCGTTATCGATACTTTTGCCAATTTTGTGGCGGGGAACAACATTGTTGTAGGAGCGGTTATCTTTATCATTATTGTCATCATTCAAATGATGGTCGTAACGAACGGAGCCAGCCGAGTTTCGGAAGTATCGGCTCGTTTTACGCTAGATGCCATGCCCGGAAAACAAATGTCCATTGATGCAGATTTAAATTCAGGGCTGATCAATGAAGATCAAGCTAAAAGCAGACGGTCGGATCTTGAAAGAGAAACACAATTTTTTGGAGCAATGGACGGAGCCAGCAAGTTCGTTAAAGGGGATGCGATAGCGGGTATTATCATTACCGTCATCAACTTAATTGGAGGAATCGTGATCCACACGGTTCAAAGCGATATGGCCGTTATGGAAGCTCTTAACCAATTTGGGAAATTAACGATTGGGGATGGCTTAGTCAGTCAAATTCCTTCATTATTGATCTCAGTTGCTTCAGGGATATTGGTTACACGCTCAGGCAGCAACACCGGCTTTGGCAGCGCAGTTGGAAAAGAATTATTCCATGCTCCTAAAGTCATGCTGATGCTCTCTGCGATTTTAGTTTTGTTTGCTATCATACCCGGCTTTCCCACATTACCCTTTTTACTATTAGGAGTAGCAGCAGGAGTCGGCGGGTATTTGACACTGGAAAATGAAAAACATCAACAGTCTTCAGACCAAGCGGATGAAATGAAAAGCAAAGATGCATTACGAGCACGGCAAGAAAAAAGCGAAGAAGAATCGGTCTTTTCTTTTCAAGTCGATCCTATTTCAGTCGAAATTGGGTATGGCCTGATTCCAATTGCAGATGATACACAAGATAACAATTTAATGAATCACATTTCTAATATCCGTAAACAAAGTGCTCATGAACTCGGCATCCTGCTCAGCCCGATTCGGATTCGGGATAACTTGCAATTGAAAGCCAACGATTACCTGATTAAAATCAAAGGCAATACAGTTGCCCGGGGCGAACTGTTTTTGGATAAATATATGATTGTTGATCCTGGTGAAACCGATTTTGATTTTGATGGGATTCCGACAAAAGAACCGGCCTTTGGTTTAGACGCCATGTGGGTGGATGAAGCAGACCGAGAAGCAGCTGACTTAAGAGGGTATACAGTGGTTGAACCACTGACAGTATTGGTCACGCATCTTAAAGAAACCATTTATAAATCAAGTTATGAACTATTAGGCAGACAAGAAGTCAAACAATTATTAGAAGGAATCAAAGACAAGTACGGTGTAGTGATCGATGAGTTGATTCCAGATATCTTACGGCTCGGCGAAGTTCAAAAGGTTTTGCAAAATTTATTGAAAGAAAATATTCCGATCAATGACTTGGTGACGATTTTGGAAACCCTGGCCGATTATGGAAATACGACTAAAGATGCAGAAATGCTGACAGAATATGTTCGGCAGGCATTGAGTCGGACAGTTGTAAAACAATATTTGGATGAAAATGACACCTTACAAGTTGTTACGATCTTACCGGATACAGAAGAACTGATCAGCCGAAGCATTCAGAAGTCTTCAGCTGGATCCATTCCGGTCCTTCAATCTGATATTGTTACAAAAATATTTGACAGTATCACTGCTACTCATAATCAATTGACGATGAAGGGAATTCCGCATGTCTTATTGGCGTCTCCCAAAATCAGACCGGCGATGAAAAATTTGATTTCATATAATTTTCCTGATTTGGCCGTTTTATCTTTAAATGAAGTTCCTAATGACGTGCCGATCGAAACCGTGGGTATCATTGAAAGCTAGTAAAAGTGAGAACAGTTTAGTTGATTTTTCTAATAGGAGGGTAGCAGATGTATTATGAAAACGATAGAGAAAAAGAAATCATAAAATACCTGCCCTTGGTGGAAAAGGTGGTAAGCGGGCTGAGCATCAAACGCAGTGATTATGACCGCGATGACTTGTATAATATCGGTGTGATCGGGTTAATGGATGCTCTTGAAAAATTCGATAAAACAAAAAAAGTTCCTTTTGAAGGGTATGCCTATATCAGAATCAAAGGAACCATTATTGATGAAGTCAGAAAAACAGCACCGGTTTCAAGAACGAGGCTTGGTCAACTGAACGACTATTATCGCGCCAAAGAAAAACTTGAAAAAACAACTATGCGGACACCGACAGAACAAGAGATTTGTCAGGAACTAACGATCAATGAAAAACAACTGTCTAAAATTCATGAAACGGTCCATCATTTAGCATCTGTTTCACTTGAAAAGGTCATGTTCAATGAGGATGGAAATGACAGTGAATTAATCGATTTCCTGGAAGACGATCGTACCGTTGATACTGAAGAAGCACTGACGGACAAAGAGCGCCAAGGGTTGTTAACGTCACATATCAGTCAGTTATCTGAACGAGAACAGATGATTTTGAATATGTATTATGTTGATGAACTAACACTGAAAGAAATTGCTTTTATTTTTGATATATCTGTGCCGCGTGTTTCGCAAATCAATGGAAAGACGTTACTGAAACTGAGAGAATCGATGAGGAGAGAATACGATGATTAGAAGTATAGATACGCTTAGCCGAAATTTTGATATTCTACAAAAAAAGCAAGAAAACATTAGCGCCAATGTAGCTAATATCAATACAGCAGGATATAAATCACAAGAACTCATTCAAAGTACACTTGCTTCTAAACCAATGGTCAATCATTTGGGCGGACCGTTATTAAACCAACAAAATGACATCGGTTCATTTACTTTCGGCAACCAAATTGACGAAGTCTACACAAACTTTGAGCAAGGCGGGCTGAAAGGAACGGCTTCGATTACAGATATTGCCTTGCAAAGCGATGGTTTTTTCACAATAGCTGGAGATGATGGTCAGACTTATTACACGAGAAATGGCAACTTTACGGCTAATGCTGATGGAGAACTGGTAACTCAAGAAGGACATCATGTTATGGGAATTGATGCTGGCGGACAGCCGACTTTTATTCCGGCTGGCGGAATGGATTTCTCTGTGGACAGCACTGGGAATATTAATGGAACCGGCTTGCGTTTGCTAGTGACTGAATTTAACGATCCGTCTACTTTGACCAGTGTCGGGGACACATTGTATACAGGACAAGGCGGAACAGCAATGAATGGCGGAGTGACCATTTATCAAAGCATGGTTGAAACATCAAATGTTAAAACAGCCGATGAAATCACGAACTTGATGATGGTTTCCAGAGAATTCGGAGCGAATCAAAAAATGCTGAACGCTGCGGATGAAACATTGAAAAAATCGGTTAACGAGATCGGAAGAGTCTAGGAGGAGCAGAAGATGAGTATACCTTTAAGTATCAGCAAAAGTGGAATGAATGCCGTTCAAACGGCAATGGATGCTTTATCAAATGATATAGCCAACGTTAATACCACTGGTTATAAATCAAAAAATGTCAGTTTTAATGAACTGTTAAAAAACGATATCAATGGAGGAAATATCCTCTTATCTGATCAGACTCAAAACAGTGCGATCACTATTGGAACAAAAAGCGGAGTAAATACGATTAATATGGCACAAGGCTCACTTGTTTCTGATGAAAATGCTTATCATTTGGCAATTGAAGGGGACGGCTTTTTTGGAGTAACGGATGCCAATAATCAATTCTATTTAACTCGTGATGGAGCTTTTCAATTAAACGGCGATAAATCGATCACCAACAGCAATGGGGACCGGTTATCCATTGAATCAGCTATTCCCCCTGAACAATGGCCGGCAGGCGACTTGTCGATTGCAGCTAACGGCGAAATCAGAATCCAGACAGAAGACACGAACATGCTGATTGGAACGATTCCATTATTTACTCCAGCTGTTTCAGATGCATTAGTTCCAGTTGGCGGAAATAAGTTTACTTATAATGGAGATTACATACAAACAACTGGTTCGATCCATCAACATTATTTAGAATCTTCCAATACAGATTTAGCAACAGCGATGACGGATATGATGTTGGCACAGCGCTCGTATTCATTAAACACGAGAGTCGCGCAAGGAACAGATGATATGATGTCGATGATCAACCAATTCAAACAATAACAAAAGGCTGTGATAAACTTCGTTTATGCCTGACTAAAAATACTTAGTGACTGTGGGGTGTTTCATCCTTACAGTCATTTAAGACAGAGAAGCGCCAGCGACGTTGTGGGAATTGGGAGGCAGAACATACTGCGCATACGCCCAATTCATCTTTTTTACGAAGGCATGAAGTTTAGAGCGTAACAACAATAAGGAATTGAAGTCTACGCTTTAGCTTTTGGCAAATGCATTAACGGTTCGGGTTGACGCGGGAAAAACGGGTCAGGAAAGAGTTTGAGGGATAACACGGGTGATGACAGATGATTAAAATGAAAAATGTAGCAAAAACTTATCCAAAAGGAGTAAAGGCACTTCGAGATGTATCGGTTACCATTGAAGATGGTGAATTTGTATATGTAGTCGGCGCAAGCGGTTCAGGGAAATCGACCTTCGCAAAGCTGATTATTCGGGAAGAAAAGATGACCCGTGGCCAAATGGAAGTTTGCGGGTATAATTTAGCAAAACTGAAAAGCAGTGATGTTCCTAAATTAAGGCGTCAAATCGGAGTAGTTTTTCAAGATTACAAACTGTTGAATGACCGGACAGTTTTTGAAAACATAGCTTATGCTCTGGAAGTGATTGGAACTAAACCTGAAGAAATCAGGCCGCGTGTAATGGAAGCTTTGGCTCAGGTAGAACTTGAATTAAAAGCTGACCTAAAGCCCACAGAACTATCTGGAGGCGAACAGCAAAGAGTCGGAATTGCCCGAGCGATCGTCAATAGACCTCAAGTACTCATTGCTGACGAGCCGACAGGCAATCTTGATCCCAAGACAGCTTTAGAAATAATGCGGCTGTTTTACCGCATCAATTTGCAAGGAACCACTATTATTATGGTCACTCACAACCGTACGATTGTTAATAAAGTACACAACCGTGTCTTAGAAATCAAAAATGGCGAAATAGTAGGGGATGAAAGTAAAAATAACGGCAGTCTTCAATACGATTACAACTCCGGTGACTATGTAGTCATTTAAATAAGCCCAGACAAAAAGTCTTGGCTTATTTTTTTGGAAAAAGTGTTCTTTCAGCAATACAACCTTACAATTGTTTATTTTATTAGCTAAAAAAATTAAAATAATGGATCTTGCTATAAAGTTTTCTTTCAATCTACCGATATAGACAATTAGAGAGAACTAAATTGATAAGAAAAGGATTGAAAAAATGAAAAAAAAGAAAGAAAAACAAAGTAAAATCAAAAGTTTACGTACAAGAATATTAGTAGGATTTGGTGCAGTAGTTCTACTCATCATGTTATCGAGCCTATTTAATATCTTGAGTTTGAACGATATAAACAAATCAATGCAAACCATTATGGAGCAAGAAATGAAATTATTGATCAACGATGAAAAGTTATTAACCGATATGAATAAACGTACAAGTCTGATTCGAGGCTACATGGCTTATAATGATGAAGCTTACCGAATTCAATTCAATACAGAGACTAAAGAAAGCATTAAATTAGAAAATAAAGCTTTAGAACTAAGTGATGCAGCAGAATTAAAGAAACTAATCGATAAGAAAGTCGCTTGGGGAAGATTAACCGATGAGGCATTAGAAGCTTATGATAACGGCGATCCTAAAAAAGCTCAAGATATTATGAATACGCAAGCACAAGTGTTGGAAAATGAGCTTGAAAAAGGATTTTCTGATTTAGCAGCAAAGAGAGAAGATAACATTCAAAAATTTGGCGATGACATAATGAGAAAAGGTAAAATAATCGAACTCTTAAGTTATGTGGTCACTATTTTGGTCGCTCTCTTATCTGCACTCGTGGCTTACTTGACATCTAGAAGTATAACCAGACCAATCAATTTGGTCATGAACCATATGCAGACAATAGCAGGTGGTGATTTAAGTGTTGAACCGTTACCTGTTACGACAGAAGACGAGACTGGACAGTTAGCAGCAGCGATGAATATGATGCAAGATATCTTAAAACAAACGATGCATAAAATATCAGAAGACTCAGAGACATTGACAGCTCACAGCGAAGAATTAAATCAAGCGGCTTTTGAAGTGAAATCAGGTTCAGAGCAAGTAGCCACAACGATGCAAGAGTTAGCGACCGGTACAGAAACGCAAGCCAACACAGCTAGCAGTCTGTCGATTGTAATGGGGAACTTTACTAAAAAAGTCCGCGATACCAATAAAAGCGGCGATCAAATCTCTAAAACTTCTCAAAAAGTATTGGAAATGACAACGGAGGGCAGCCGATTGATGGAGTCGTCTAATCAGCAAATGCAAAAAATCGACAGTATTGTTCAAGACGCTGTTGAGAAAATGGCAATTTTAGATAATCAAACCAAAGAAATTTCAAATTTAGTCTCGATCATCCAAACGGTAGCCGACCAAACCAATCTGCTTGCTTTAAACGCAGCGATCGAAGCGGCCAGAGCTGGGGAACACGGCAGAGGCTTTGCGGTTGTTGCTGATGAAGTTAGAAAATTAGCTGAACAAGTGGCTGTATCAATCGCCGATATTACTGGATTCGTTACAACGATCCAAGCTGAATCAAAGAAAGTCAGCGACTCTTTGCAAAACGGCTATACTGAAGTTGAAGAAGGAACGTCTCAAATCAATACAACTGGGCAAACGTTCAACAAAATCAGTCAGTCGGTCACCAGCATGGTTAATGAAATTCAGAGTATTTCTGGAAACTTGGAAAGTATTGCAGCTAACAGCGAAATTATGAACGGTTCAATCGAGGAAATTGCGGCTGTTTCTCAAGAGTCAGCAGCTGGAGTAGAAGAAACATCAGCAGCTTCTCAACAAATCAGCAGTTCGATGGAAGAAGTGGCCGGAAATTCAGAACACTTAGCAGCATTAGCTGAAGATTTAAGTCAAATGGTCAATCAATTCAAATTATAAAAAAATCAAGCCATGGAATAAGACGAAAATGTCTTATTCCATGGCTACTTTTGTTAATAGTTTTCTGCTTTTTGACCTTGTTTAAATGAGGAATAGGGGGCCATGGCTTCACCAATGAGCGGCTACAAGAATAAGTACCGGTAACGTGTTTAAATCCATTAGAACTCAGCCATTCGCAATAGTTGCACATTTAGGTTTGTCGGTTGAAGGATGGGATCATTGTAAAGTATCTAAATGGTTTAAGCATCGTTTTGTTCCTCTAGTTCTGGATGGTAAGCAGGCAAATAGGTATGCTTAGTTTCAAATTCATGATAATAAAAACCGAGATCATAGCGGTATTTTTCATTTTCCAGCCAGGGTTTATGCTTACCGCAATAGTGAATGAAGACTACATTCATTTCTACCCATTCTTGATTGTAAATTGCAGGAAAAAAGAGTTTCAGTTTTGAATAAAAACGCGGGTCTAAGTTGTAAATACGCCAATCTGCTTCGCCGATGCGGTTCCAATATAAATGATTGAAAATATCTTGATCCGGCAAAACGAGACGGTTTTTGTTCGTTTGTATAGCTTTAAAAATATCATCTGGCGTTACTTTTGTCCGTATTTCGGACAGATTCATCAATAAAATTCCAGTATTGAAATAATCTTCAGATTTTAGTGTTCCTAAGCGGAGATTATTAAGAGGCTGAATCCACTTGGTTGCATATTCATGAGTTGTTGCAATAAATAGATTATCTTTAAAATCTTGATTGTAGAACTTAGCAAATGAATTTAAATTAATGATATCTGGATCCAAATATAGAATACGATCTAATTTGTCTGGCAATACAAAAGGAGCCAACAACCGGTAATACATTTCAATGGAATAATACCGGTTGACGACCGTATCTTCTTCAAAAAGATTCGTACAATCAATGACATGTAAAGAATGCCCTTCATTGTTAATAAATGCTTCTAGCCGAAGAAGCTGGTTATCCGAAATGTCTTTGTGCATTAAATAGATGTCAAATACTTCTTCACGACTGTTTGAGTAGAAAATCGAACGAAGCAATGTATAAAATGGCGGCAAATAAGTTTCGTTTAAAGTAAACAATAAATTCATTAGACAGGCTCCTATATCATTTAACATTCTACTATAAGTATGTCTGAAACTATCAAGAAAATCCAAGAACAAGTTAAATGGAGCTGCTAGTATCAGCTGACAAGGTAGGAGAAAAGGATTTTAAATACATTGACTTCTGTAACATCTCAAATTCAGCTTTCTTCACTCAATAACCGGTTTTCTCCTTGAATTTTTTGTATTTCGGTAATGTCTTGTGTAACTTCTAAACAACCTAGGTAATCATTGGTTTCGGTGTCGTAAATAGCAAAATAACGGATATAAATCATTTTTCCATGCATGTTGATCCAGAAATCAGCTTCAGTTCTTTCTCCAATTCTAAAATCATCAAGAATCTTTTGAACCATATGCATGCTCTTATGAGGATGACAATTGATAACTTCGCGCCCGATGACGGAATTTGTGCGTGGGAAAACCCGGTTCTTCCCTTCAGAGTAGAAGCGTACACGATCGTCTTTATCGACGAAAGTTAAGTCAACAGGCAATACGCCAAAAATGGCGGTTAATTCTTTTAGTCGAAGGACACCAGTTGGCAAAACAATTTCGCCTTCGCTTAA
Source organism: Carnobacterium sp. CP1 (assembly GCF_001483965.1). NCBI lineage: Bacteria > Bacillati > Bacillota > Bacilli > Lactobacillales > Carnobacteriaceae > Carnobacterium > Carnobacterium antarcticum. The sequence continues at coordinate 1,472,083 of NZ_CP010796.1, read as the reverse complement.
TGGGCTGTCTCGCCAATCGTACTGTTCTGTTTGATCAGTAGACATAGGCAAATCTAGTTCTGCAGCAATCGTTTCTGTCATCGCCGCCGCTTTTTTTGCAGCTTCTGAACGGTCTGCTTGCTGTTCCTTTTCTTGTTTCAACGCTCTCTTACTTGGTTTCCAAGTAAGAGGCTGAGGAATAAAAGCAAAGCCGATATCCAAACTATCTTCAGCAATTCTTTGCCAATCGGTTAGACTAAAAACATCTAAAATCATCGGAATCAGTATTTCTTCCTCTTTAAAAATCATTTCTTCGACTTCCGTCATAACATGTTCAATTTTGTCATGTAAAGGGTTGATAGCAAACAGTTTGCTGTTTAAATAAGCATTTACATCTTTGATCGCCGCACGAATATCATCGTCGACGCCCCACATGACTTTTGGGGGAGCAGTAATACCATACCGTTCCATATAAGAGAAAATCAGTGTTTCTTTTCGGGCATAATGTTTATCGATTTGCATCAAATCTAGTAAAGCGTTTTGCAAACGTTCTTTTTGAGAAAAGTCTCCGCCAGAAAACCGTTCAAAAGTTCCTTTGATCTCATCTTGTATGAGTGAGCGAATCACTTTATTTTCTAGCTTCAAAGTATGAATGGGATGTCCTGGCTGTTCGTGTTCATAATTTGAGCGGTGGATATCTCTGATAGAGCCTTTGAAAACGGCTGCATGAACGTTGCACAAATGTTGGATTTCTGAAGGGTCTAAGCCGCCGGCAATCAATTCTCTTTCTGCCGCCGTGATCTCGCTGACGTCTATCCCATCGAAGGATTCATCGAAAAGACGCTTTGCTTCTTCAAACGCACCGCCTTCGTGAAGCAGTGTTAATATTTCGACAATCTTTTTTTGACGGTGAGCCATATTGTTTTCCATACAATCACTCCTTAATGGTAAAACCTAATTGTTCTAACTGGTCAATAATCACGTGGAGGTCAACTTTTTTCATTTTTGCTCCTTTAGGGATAGTCATATATCTTCCCACAGTCGTTAACATAGCAGGGTTTTGAATATCTTTTAAACCTAAATCAAATAGAACGGTTTGAATTTCGGGGTAAGCTGTGACCAATTCGTACACAGAAGAACTTAAGTTGATTTCTTTCATATCAATTGCTCCATTTCTAAAAAGATAAAAGCGATTGTTAACTATATCACATACTATACCGCATAAGACTAAAGAGGACAAGAGGATTTGGTTTATTCTTTGTTCTTTATTCCTAATTACACAGCATCTTGAGTGTTTTTGAAAAAAAACAGGTACTTTAGAAAATAATTATAACAAGTGATAAATCTCTTATTCTCAGGAATTTATTGAAAAAATATAAACGGAGTAAGAAAGAAATAGACTGATATGCTGCATTCTAACTATTAGGAATGATAATTTTATTTTTTTGTAAAAGGAAGACAGAATAGCAGTTCAATTGTGAACAAAATAAACATAATAACCGAACAAAAAAATGAAATGGCTATAAAGTAATAGATTTTAAAAAAAGGGTGTGATATAAAATAACATTATATAACTTAAAACCTTTAAATACAGAAACGAGGTACAGCTTGATATGTCAAAACGAACGTCATCTTTATCGCTTTTTCTTGCTTTATTGTTAGTCGTTTTTCTTCTGATTTTTCAATTTACTACAAAAAGTCACCTTTATATTAGTTTCTCAGTTCTTCTGATAACAGCACTGATCATGAATTTTCTATCTACTTCTAAAAATTTTATTTTAATACTTACCATTATTTTCAGTACCGGTTTTTCACTTGCCGTTTTATCAGGTACAAGTATAAAGTCTCAAACTTATTTGATTGGTGAATATATACTGTTGATGGCAGCTTTGATCCTTATGTGGTTAGTGTTTGCAGAAGCGAAAAGAAACAGTGAAGAGCTGACTAGCCTAAGAAAAAAAGCTGAAGAATTAGAAAAATATGTAGGAACATCTAATTTGCTGACCCATTCAGAGTTTACCAATCGAATTAAAGTTATTATGGCAGGGACCCAAAGACGAGGAGAAGAAAATTTTTATATCTCGGTTAAGACCACTCCTTTAAACACAACAAAAGAATCAATGAATTTTTTATTGATGCAAACATTGTTACAAACAGTGAGATCTGATTTCGATTTAGTAACAAAGCTAGCAGACGGTTCTTATCTGGTCTTTTTGCAAAACACTAAAAAAGAAGGCTGCTTAAAAGTAGTAGAGCGGCTTTATCAATCTTTACGAACAGAGTTAAATTTGATTCAACTGCCGATTAGTTATGAGATTTTGAATCAAGAACAAGGTCATGACTACTATGTGGATCACAAGGATGGAGAACTTAAAAAATGAATATAGCGATGATAGTGATTATGTTTTTCTTTTGGGCGATGTTGGTTTTTTATTCCATTCTTACAATAGCAGGCGTGATTCAGCGGTTAACAAAAAAAGAAGAAATCATCTTAACGAATTATCCATCGGTCGCGGTTTTGATTCCTGCTCATAATGAAGGTGTCGTTATTAAGGATACGTTAAATGCAATGGTCAAGTTAGAGTACCCGGGAGAGCTGACCGTTTATCTATTAGACGACAATTCAGCAGATGATACAGCGAGTATTGTACAAGAATTCAGCCAATTATTTTCTAGAATTTGTTATATCAAAGTCCCGCCGGGCAAACCAACAGGTAAGTCACGTGTACTAAATTATGGGCTTTCTATCACAACATCGGATTACTTTTTAGTGTTTGATGCAGACAACCAGCCGAACAGAAATGCAGTGATTGAATTGGTGCATGCAGCAGAAACGACGAAAGATTCTGCAGGAGCAGTAGGCTATGTTAAAACGATCAATGCCAGTCAAAATTTGCTGACACGAATGATTGCGATTGAATTCCAAGTATTCCAATTGCTGATGCAAAGCGGCCGCTGGAAATTGTTTAAAGCCGGTTCTCTGGCAGGTACCAATATGCTGCTTAAAAGAGAAGTTCTTCAAGCGGCCGGAGGATATGACCCTTATGCTTTAGCGGAAGATGCCGAGTTAACGGTCCGAATAGCAGCAATGGGGAAAACACTGCCGGTTGTCCACCAATCGCATACTTGGGAGCAAGAACCTGAAAATATAAAAATCTTTATCAAACAGCGGACCAGATGGTTGACCGGTAACTTGTATTTGTTAGAGAAATCTTTACGCGATTGGAGTTTTTGGAAAGGGAAAACGTTTATTTACAGTCTGCAGCATGTCTTGACTTACTTCTTTTTTGTAGTGTTGCTCTTGGTTTCCAACATTTGGTTTGTTTTAGGGTTGTTTGGGTTTTCCGTTCCTTATTTTGATATCCCATTATTGTTTATTTGGTTTTTAAGCTATGTCGTTTATACAGCACAAGTTATCAGTGCCATGGTATTGGAGAATTCCATCTCTCCATTCAATATTTTTGTGGGATTGATCATGTACTTTACTTATGCACAATTTTTCCTATTGTTATTGTTAAGAAGTGCTAGTCAATACATTTGGAGCCGAATCACCAAAACAACAATCACGTGGGATAAGACAAAACGATTCAAAAAAGGGAGCACAGTGTGAAGAAAAAAAGGGTTTATGTCATCTTGCTGATTGTTCTTTTAATGAGTTGTTTGTTAGCCTTAGGTTTTCAAAGGAAGATAGGTGTTCAGCAGGTAGTGGATAACAACTATAAAACGAATAAAGACTTGATTAAAAATTACGCAAAAGAATCCAATACCCAATATCTATCTGAAAGCATTGGCCAATACCTTTATTATTTACTGCTTGCGGAAGATGAAAAAGAATTTAAGCAACAAGTAGACAGTTTAAGGAAAAACTTTTTAGCGAAACAACCAAACGGAACGTTTATTAAATGGGTAGCCACTGCTGAAACCACAACAAATGCTTCGGTTGATGACTTTCGCATCATCGAAGTACTTAGAAAAGCGAGTACTCGTTTTCAAGATTCATCGTATTTGAAATTAGCTGATGAACTGGAAGAAGCGTTAAATTCAAACCAATTGACCGATGGCGTCTTGGTCGATTTTTATGATTGGAACGTGCAAAAGAAAACGAACACTTTACATTTATCGTATATCAATCACCAAATCATAAAAGAAAATACAGCAGTAGATAAAGCGGCGTATCAAAAAATAGTAATAGAATCAAGCAAGCTTGAAACACCTTTTTTTAAAGAAATTTATGACGTTGAAAAGCAGGTTTATTTATCAGCTGATAAAGGGACGGTTAATATGATTGACCAACTAATGATAGCTATTCAGTACATCCATTTCACAGAACAAATACCTAAAGCCTTTGATCAATGGCTGAAAGAAGAATGGGATACAAAAGGAAAATTGTTCGGAGGATATCTTAAAGAGGATCTCGCTCCAGCCGTTCCTTATGAATCAAGTGCGGTTTATGCTCTAGCTATCCTTTATTTCAATTTATCTCATGAAGAAACATACGTTAACGAACTCCAAAGCATACTCTTAAACCAACCTTCTTTTGATAAAAATGCTGATTATTCAACCATTCATTTTTTTGATTACATGTGGTCGGAAACGGTCAATCTCTTGTATAAAAATGACTTTGTTAATAAACAGTGGGAGTGGGACTGAGAATGAAAAAACACTTACAGCCTTATTTTTCCGCGAAAATGACCGATTTAAGTAGTAGTAGGGGAGGTCTTCAAATGGATGAGTTTCAATTTCACTTTCAACCTAAAGTCGATGTGCAGAACAATCGAGTGATTGGATATGAAATCTTATTAAGAAACAAAGAGCAAAACCCGCATTACCCAGCTGCAAAAATGGAAAAGATTATCCATAGCAAAAAAGAACACAGTCATTTTTTAAATTGGTTTCAAGAGGAACTAGTGCGATTGGTGCAGTTGTTTCCGACAGTGCAGTTTTCTATCAATTTCGCTCCTAGACAATTATTTTATCCGGAAACCACTGATTTTTTTACGACGATGCAGCCGTATGCTAAACAATTGGCCATCGAAATAACTGAAGACGCTCCATTATTTGCTGCTTCAACTGAAAACGTTGATTCTTTAACGATCGATCAACAACTGCAATCTATTTTTGCATCGATCAAAGCAAAGGGCTACTGCATTGCATTGGATGATGTGGGCTCAGGAAAAAATTCATTGGATGAGGTTTTAAAATATACTCCTTATCTAGACCAAATTAAATTTTCAATCGTAAAATGCACTAAAAAAGATATAAAAGAAGAAACGCTGCATCTGTTCTTAGGTGCTTGGCAACGGTTTTCTGAAGATTACCACCTTGATTTCATCGTGGAAGGTATTGAAGATCAAGCAACAAGTGAGGGGCTGAAAGAACAAGGGATAGTCCTTCAACAAGGTTACCACTTTGGAAAACCTTCAAAATGCATAAAGAAATGTCGGTAACAAATTAAACAGACTATTTTTATTTACTATGGCTAGCTGATTGGAGGAATTTATTATGCTGTCATCTATTCTCTTAAATATTATTGCCAATATTTCGATTCTCACTACGGTATCTTATGTATTCGTTAAGTTGATTCCAAAAGAGAAAACGTACACGTTGAATATAAAACAAAAGCTGTTGATGATTGGGCTATCTAGTATAACAAGTTTTATTTTAATGCTTTTTTCAGTGGATTTGCCTGAAGAAGTTATTATGGATTTCAGACACGTTATTTTAATTTTTCTGGTTTATTATTTTGGCCCTTCAGTTTCTGTTCCGACAGCTTTTTTGATGGCAGCGTTGCGTCTGTTTTGGGGAATAAATACTACTTCAATCCGAACAGCGATAATGTACGTTGTACTGGGATTAGTATTGCCAATCGTATGTAAGAGACTAACGAAACAGTTAAATAAATATGCCGTCTTGCTGCTCCTCAATGCTGTTTGTGTGTCAACGATCACTATAAACTTGTTCTTTTTATATGACGACTTTTTATTGAGTGCTCTTATTTGCCTAGGTTTATTGATTCTTTCCAGTATTGTAACGATTACAGTAACAGCTTTTATTGAAGATTTGATAAAAAATCTGCATTTATATTTGAAAGAACAAGAATATGCAAAAATGGATTATTTGACTGGTTTATACAATATGAGAGAATTTAATAAAAAATGGAAAATGATCCAAGCTGACCACTCGATTGCAACGACTGCGTTTGCAATGTTGGACATTGATCATTTTAAATGGATCAACGACACTTATGGTCATGCAAATGGGAATTTTATTTTGCGGCAATTAGCAACGATTCTGAAAATAGGAGCTCCCGACAATGAACTTGTTTACCGTGTTGGCGGAGAAGAATTTTGTTTGATTTTAAACGATTTGCCGTATACAGAACAAGAAGCCATAGCTGAAAATATCAGAGCTAGCGTGGCAGACACAGAATTTTTATTAGAAAATGGAGCCGGTATCCATATAACCATATCCATAGGTTTGGCTGCTTCTGCCCAACAAAAAGACATGAAGAAGCTGTTCCGCTTAGCCGATCGGTGCTTATATATGGCTAAAGACCAAGGAAGAAACAAAGTAATTGGAGCAACAATGGAAAGTGAGTAGGGGTGTGATTTACTCTTATAGAGAAGCTTTATTTGTCTCATCAATAGGAATAGTGTTAAACTTGAAAAAATTGAGTCTAAGTTAAGGGATTCTAAAAAGTACACTTTAAATAATTAATAGTGAAAAGAAAAGAGGCGGCGATAAGGATGAACACTTTTCCTCAAGCAACCTCTATTAACGAGGTCAGAAACTTCATTGATGAAAACCCATTGGCATTTGTATACATTTCAAGAGAGAATTGCGGCGTTTGTCATGCCGTTCAACCTCAAGTTCAAGAAATGTTAGTAGAATTTCCTATGATCAAACCCATTCAAGTAAATGCAGATAAAGTTCCTGAAATTGCAAGTGAATTCACAGTATTTACTGTTCCTGCTTTGCTTTTGTTTGCTGATAATAAAGAAGTTGTCCGAGAAGCGCGTTTTGTCGTTACGGATAATCTGCATGATCAATTCCAGCGCGTCGTTGAAAATTATGAGCAACTGTAAGAAATTCGTTCTTTATTGTTAGTTATTGATCCAAGAAAAAATTTAAGTCAATTGAAGGCAACTACACTTTTTTAAAAAAGAAACAACTATCTGTTTAGCAGCTATAAAGGCAAATGAAAGAAGCAAGAGAATAAGTTAAAGAATAACCTAAGCGATAAAATTAAATTGACAAGGTAAAATAGGGCTGTTACAATGAATCTACTTTTACCAAAAAAGATTAAAAACAAGAGGAGGAAGCCGAGATGAAAAAGATGAACTGTAAAAATGTGTTGTGTTGTCTATGTTGTATGAATCGCTCATGTGAACAGTTACGATCTTTTGAATTGGCTTCTGATTTACTGACTTAACTTTTTGTGTTTTCGAGAATAGACAGCTATGGTGGTTTAGTTTACCCAGCTTTCTATGGAATGGATGAAAAGGGTTTCAGTTTAAAAACCAGCTGGATTTAAAGAGAGATTTTCTGTGTGCATGAGTCTATACTCATGCACTTTTTTTTGTACCTTTTTTTAAGATAAGGAGAGGAGTTAAGAGATGTTAGTCAGAAAAATCACAGATTTAATAGGCAATACACCCTTGTTAGAAATCCAGGGATTTGACCTACCGGAAAACACGAAAATATTTGCTAAGTTAGAAATGCTTAATCCAGGCGGCAGCGTTAAAGACCGATTGGGAATAAAATTATTGAAAAGCGCCGTCGATGAAGGATTGATCAATAGTGAAACCATTATTATTGAACCGACTGCTGGAAATACTGGAATAGGGCTAGCTTTAGCAGCACAAAAATACAATTTGAAAGTAATTTTTATTGTTCCAGAAAAATTTAGTCAAGAAAAACAAATATTGATGAAAGCTCTAGGAGCAACAATAGTTCATACTCCTAATAATCAAGGAATGCTAGGAGCCATTAAGAAAGCTGAAGAACTAGCCGCTGAACTGGAACACAGTTATCTTCCTTCTCAATTCGAGAATCCAATGAATCCTTTAGCTTATTATGAAACTCTGGGCCCGGAACTTATTTTTGATTTAGGTTCAAAGCGAATTGATGTATTTATTGCCGGTGCAGGCAGCGGAGGGACCTTTTCTGGCACTGCACGCTATTTAAAAGAACACTATTCAGAAACTGTAGCTTGTGTTGTTGAGCCAGAAGGATCCATATTGGGAGGAGGGCAGGCACACAGTCATAAAACGGAAGGAATAGGAATGGAATTTATTCCGGATTTTATGGACCAAAAATTGATTGATAAAATTTACACGATTTCAGATGAAGAAGCCTTTTACTACGTAAGAAAGCTTGCCGAATCAAATGGAGTGTTTGTTGGAAGTTCAAGTGGAGCAGCGTTTGCTGCTTGCCTGAAAGAAGCCCAAGAGTTGCCGGCTGGGAGCACTATCGTAACGGTTTTTCCCGATAGCAGCGAACGCTATATGAGTAAAAATATTTATCAAGAAGGAGTGTCTAATAAATGAAAATGAAGACAAAATTAATTCATGGGGGCATTAGCCATGACGAAGCAACGGGATCACTTAATGTGCCCATTCACCAAACCTCTACTTATAAACAAGAAAAAGTCGGCAAACATAAAGGCTATGAGTATTCAAGAACGGGCAATCCGACACGATTTGCTGTTGAAGAACTGATCAGCGACTTGGAAGAAGGTGTGAGAGGTTTTGCATTTGCTTCAGGTTCAGCCGGAATACACACTGTTTTCTCTCTTTTTTCAGAAGGAGACCATATTATCGTTGGAGATGACGTTTACGGAGGAACGTATCGGTTGATCAATGCCGTTTTAATTCGTCTGGGATTAGAATTTACAACTGTTGATACCAGTAATGCTGCTCTTATTGAATCCGCTATTCGTCCAGAAACAAAAGCTGTATTTTTGGAAACACCCACCAACCCATTGCTAAAGATTACCGATATCCAGGCGGTGGCAGCTATCGCTAAAAAGCATGATGCTTTAGCAATTGTCGACAATACGTTTGCGACTCCTTATTACCAACGTCCGCTTACTTTAGGAGCAGATATTGTGGTTCACAGTGCTTCGAAATATCTAGGTGGGCACAGTGATCTTGTTGCTGGTTTGGTTACTACCAACAATGAAGCAGTAGCGGATGAAATTGGCTTTCTGCAAAATGCTATTGGGGGGATTTTAGGACCGCAAGATAGTTTTATCTTGCAACGGGGTATTAAAACATTAGGCGTTCGTATGGAAGAACACGAAAAAAATGCACAAGCCATTGTCGAGTATCTGAACAACCATTCAGGAATCGAAAAAGTATATTATCCAGGTCTAGCAACACATGCCGGACACGCTATTGCCAAGCAACAAGCGAGTGGTTTCGGCGGTATGGTTTCTTTTGAATTAAAAGCGGGCTATCCTGTTGAAAAATTTGTAGAAAAACTTGAAGTTATTACCCTTGCAGAAAGCCTTGGAGCAGTTGAGAGTTTGATAGAGATCCCAGCTTTGATGACTCATGGCTCTATTCCAAAAGCAGTCCGCTTAGCATCAGGTATTAAAGATGAATTGATTCGTTTATCCGTTGGGCTGGAAGATAAGGAAGATTTAATTGCTGATTTGGAACAAGCTTTAGCGGCTATGGATTAAGGAAGGCGGAGTTGGTTTATGGGAAGAGAATTTTTAGAAATTTTTTCAGACTGGTCAGAAGATTATGATGAGTTTGTTGAAGGAAAAGACCCAGAGTACCAGGAAGTCTTTAAAAATTATGATAGGATATTAAATGAGCTTGTTTCAAGAAGCGGGAACAGCATCATAGAGTTTGGAATCGGTACAGGAAATTTAACGCTCAAATTGCTAGCAGCAGGAAAAACGGTTTTTCCCATTGAGCCTTCTAGGGAAATGCGGGAAGCAGCTCAAAAAAAACTGCCAACCGAACTTGAAATTATAGATGGCGATTTGCAGAAGTATCCAAAACCTGACAGAGCAATAGATACAATGGTTAGTTCCTATGTCTTCCATCATTTGACAGATAAAGAAAAGGCTCTAGTACTAAAGGATTACGCTCTCCAATTGGAAGAGAATGGAAAAGTCGTTTTTGCTGATACGATGTTTAAATCCAAAGCAGCATTTTTTCAAAAGCTTAACGAAGCCAAGAAACAGAACTTTTATCGATTAGCTGAAGATTTGGAGCGTGAGTATTATCCTATTGTTTCGACGGTGGAGCAGCTTTTTGAAGAAGCCGGTTTTGATGTGGATGTTCAGCAAATGAATGATTACGTCTGGATAGTGACTGGAACCAAAAAATAAAGGAGATGTTTAGGATATGACAAAAAAAATGAATGTAGAGAGTTTTAATTTAGATCATACAAAAGTAAAAGCCCCTTATGTACGTCTTGCGGGAGAAAAAGAAGGTCGTAACGGTGATTTGATTTTAAAATATGATGTGCGATTCACACAACCAAATGTAGAGCACATGGATATGATGTGTGTTCATTCGTTGGAGCATTTGACAGCTGAACTGATTCGAAACCATGCCGACTATGTCGTTGATTTCGGTCCGATGGGGTGCCAAACAGGTTTTTATTTAACGGTGATCAACCACAATAATTACGATGAAATTTTAAATGTAATCGAAAAGACGATGCAAGATGTGCTTATAGCTACTGAAGTACCAGCTAGCAACCCAAAGCAATGTGGTTGGGCTGCAAATCATACGTTAGAAGGAGCACAGCAGTTGGCAAGAGAGTTTTTGTCTAAAAGAGATGAATGGAGTAACGTGTTTTCCATTGGCTAATATAAAAAGCAACGAATGAAACAGTCATTTTGTTGTGAGACATAAAACCGGTTTTTTAATAGTTGTATCAAAGATAGACATAAAGATTACCGTTAAAACCACAAAACTTTTTTCCGATTACCTTCTACTGCTTCCCTCAATGCGGCGTATTCTTCAGTGTTGGACATAGCAGAATTTTTAAAAAAATCCGGCAGAGCAGCTGAAGTATGCTAAACTAAAGCTAGATTATATTGCAGAAGAGGGGAAACAGCGTGAAGCAACCAAGAATTTTAGTCATCCAAGATATCTCAGCTAGTTGCCGGATCTCAATGAATGTAGCCGTCCCTATTTTGAGCTGTCTGGGAAATTGGGTCAATGTCTTGCCTACTGCCTTGCTTTCCACGCATACCGGCAAAGAGTTTGAAAAGTATACCTTTCTGGATTTAAGCGCTGAGAACTTGGCGATTCTGGAGCATTGGCGTTCATTGAATATTAAATTTGACGGCATTGTCATTGGGTATTTAGGGACTTTGCAACAAATAGAACTAATGCAAAAGGTGATCAAAGAGTTTACTACCGAAGAGGCATTGGTCGTTTTAGACCCAGTGATGGGAGACGAAGGACAATTGTATGATGGCTACACTCAGCAGCATGTGCAAGCCATGCGTGAACTTTGCAGTTATGCGGATGTCTTGATACCTAACATCACGGAAGCGTGCCTGTTGACGGGACGACCGTATCTAACAAAGCCTCATCAAAAAGGCGAAGTGGAAGAGTTGGTCAAACAACTGCAGCAGTTAACAGACAAAGAAATTATTTTATCTGGTGTGATGCTGAATGAAGCAAGCGTTGGAGCAGCCATCGTTTCAAAAACGAATGCAGTCAAGATCCAGTATACATTTGCACCAGTTTACCCGGGACATTTTGATGGTACGGGAGATTTGTTCACCAGTACGGTCGCGGGCTTCTTGTTTCAACAGCAATCATTGCTGCGTGCTGCTCAAGTAGCGGTAAACTATGTATCTAAAGTTGTTGAACAGACGATCCAAGAGGGAATTGATCCGTTATATGGAGTGGTTTTCGAAAAAGAGTTGTTTTATTTGATGCAGCAGTTGAGAGAAGGAACAGATTAAACTTAAAACCCCAGCAATTCCCGAAAAAATTCTCGGAAGTTGCTAGGGTTTTAAGATTTTTTTGTTTAAATTAACCAATCACCAAGTACTATTTTGCAGCGGTTAATTCAATGATTTTCATGACCACATCAGCGGCTTTTTCCATGCCTTCCAATGTAACGAATTCGTATTTGCCATGCAAGTTTTCAGACCCGGTAAAGATATTAGGCGTTGGCAAGCCTTTGTAGGTGATAATCGATCCATCTGTTCCGCCGCGAAAAGGTTTCACGTCCGGCTCAATGCCTAATTCTCGATAAGCTTCTAAAGCCAAATCAACACTGTACATATCTTTTTCAATAATATCGCGCATGTTGTAGTACTGGTCATACAGTTTCAAACTCAAACGTGGTTGATCAAAGGTGCTGTTGAACTGATCGACCAATTCCTTGAAGTGACGCTTCCGATTTTCAAATAGTCTTTTATCATGATCACGGATGATGTAAGTAGCTTTGACTTCGTCGATCGTTCCGACTTGGCTAGAGAGCATGTAGAATCCTTCATAACCTTCCGTTTTTTCAGGAACTTCTTCTTGCGGCAAAGCAGTCGCAAATTGTGCTGCTAACAGCAAAGCATTGACCATACTGTCTTTTGCTGAACCGGGGTGAACGCTCGTACCTTTAAACGTTATCTCCGCTTGCGCAGCATTGAACGTTTCATACTCGAATTTTCCAACGATACCGCTGTCCAGTGTATAAGCGAAATCAGCATCGAAATGTTCTACGTCAAACAAGAGAGCACCTGTACCAATTTCTTCATCCGGTCCAAAAGCTACTCGGATTTTGCCATGCGGCCGTTCTGGGTGTTTGATGTACTCTTCCATAGCGGAAACAATGGACGCCATTCCGGCTTTATCATCCGCACCTAATAAGGTAGTTCCATCCGTTGTGATGACGGTTTGACCAACGTAATTCTTTAATTGCGGAAATTCTGCCACAGTCATTGTGATCGCCAGTTCTTCATTCAGCAAAATATCCTTGCCGTCATAGTTTCTATGCACTTGTGGTTGAATGTTTTCAGCAGCGTAATCAGCTGTATCGATGTGGGCAAGAAAACCAATGACGGGAACATCTTTGTCTACATTACTTGGTAAAGTAGCGGTGACAAACCCATTGTCTTCATTGTATTCAACTTCATCCAATCCGATTTTTTTTAACTCCTCAGCTAAGTTCAAAGCAAAATCAATTTGAGAAGGAGTGGACGGAATTGTAGAACTGTGCGGATTTGATCGAGTATTTACTTTCGCGTAAGCGATGAAACGGTTTAATAGTGGTTCGTACATAATGATAGTTCCTCCTTTTATTCGGCTACATAAGCACGGCGGTAATCGTAACGGCCGCTGACGGAATGAATTTCTACATCTTTTAATTTAGGGTTGCGCAAATGAGCTTCCGCTGTATGGTACAAAGGAATCAAGCCGTATTCTTCCAACATGATTTTTTGTGCATCGAGCATATTTTGCCAGCGGGCATTTGGATCATTAGCGTTTACCGTTTCAGCATCATTCAATAACTGATCGACCTTTTCGTTTTTGTAAGGTCCGTTATTAAATGTGGTTTCACTATTTAGGATATCAAGTAAGTTGATAGCATCGGGTAAAATGGCGCCCCAACCGCCTAAAATGATATCGAAATCACCAGATTGTCCTTTTTCAATTCGATTGTTTTTGGGTATGTTGACCAAATTTATTTTCAAGCCATCAAAGTTATTTTGCAATTCGCCTTGAATATACTGTGAAACCACTTTACTCGTTTCATCGTCATCAGCGATTAAATCAATTTCTATCTTGTCCATATTTAATTCTTCTTTAGCTGCCTCAAACAGCTCTTTAGCTTTTTCAGGATCGTAGGTTAGGAAATCGCCGGCATCATCTGCAAAATCATTTCCGGTATCGGCATTGCTGACAAAATCATGCGGCACAAAAGCAGCAGCCGCAATCGAGCCATTGCCTAAAATAGTAGAAGCTAATTCGTTGCGATCCAAGATCAGCGAAAAAGCAGCCCTTAAATCAGCGTTAGAAAAAATAGGGTTGTCCGTATAATTGAATTCTAAAAAATTAGTACGAGCTTCGGGCTCTACTACATAAGCTTCGTGGCTTGTATATTGTTTAGCTGTTTCACCTGAAAGGATAGCATCATCTAACTGCCCCGATTCAAATAAATTTAAGGCAGTAGAAACCTCTTTGATGACTTGAACCGAGATACTGTCCAAAATAATGTTATCTGCATCCCAGTATTGATCATTTTTTTCATATTTCCAAGATTGATTGGTACCGTTCCACCCGGTTAGAGTAAAAGGCCCGTTGTAAAGCGTTGTTTCACTACTGGTTCCGTAACGCTCTCCCATCTCTTCTACAAAAGCTTGGTTCTGCGGGAAAAACGGCAGGAAAGCCATTTCTCCGAGGAAGTAAGATACCGGACCAATCAAATGCACTTCTAATTCATGGTCACCGGTAGCTTCGATACCTAGCGTTTCTGGCTCCATTTCACCATTGATGATCGCTTCGGCGTTGACGATGGAAGTGAACATATATGAATAAGGAGCGGCTTTGTCAGGATTGACCGCTTGTTGCCAAGCATACACAAAGTCATGCGCCGTTACCGGATCGCCATTTGACCATTTGGCATCTTCTCTTAACTTGAAATGATACGTTAAGCCATCTTCTGAGACGGTTGTTTCTTCAGCAAGCGCCGGCTCTGGTTGATTGTTTTCATCCAAACGATAAAGGCCTTCTAAATATTGACTCATAGCCGTGTTGGTTCCAATATCGGACACCAGTAAAGTATCTCCGGTAGAAAGCTCATTCAGTACACCGACTGAAATTGTTTGTTCTGCTGCATGGGCAGCTTCTTCATCAGTGGTTGAAGAGGTTGCTGACTGATTTTCTGTTCCTCCGCAAGCGGTCAAAAAAGCAGCTAACACTGTGAGAGAAAAAAGGAAGTGATTTTTTTTGAATTTTTTCATGTTGAAGCCCCCTAAAAATAAAAGTAGCTTTATCTTAACACTATTATGTCAATAAATTAACCTTTTTATTATCTTTTTTTAATAAAAGTCGGTAATACAAATAACAGAAGCTAATGTTAAAAACTTATGTCTCATTCAAAGTTAGAGAGAGAACCAGGCTTCAAGATACTTATTATTAGGCGCTATGAAAAAAAGAAAGTATACTTAGCTTACAGAGCCAAGAGGGAAATAAATTTGGTGAAGGACCATAAAGATCTTTATTTGTTCAATCTCGAAGCTGCAGCTTTTTCAACTTTCAAAAGACACTGAAGCCAATCTGCTGTTACTGGAAATACAAATTTATTGTAAGCAGTAAGAAAATTTGGGTAGTGAATCGAACAAGAGGGTTCAAGAAAGGGGAAGAGGAAATGGGCGCGATTATAGGGATAGTGTTGCTTTTATTGGCAATAGGGGTTATTGCTTTGAATATGAACCCGCTAGTACCGATCAGTTTATGGTTTACGTCAGTCACTTTGCCAGTTTGGACGGTCATCGCAGGAGCTTTAGTTTTAGGGCTTTTAATTGCTTGGCTTTTGGCACTCTCAAAAGGAACTAAGAATAGAGAAAAAAAGAAAGAACAAGAAGATAAACTAAGAGTTGCAGACCTATCAAAAAAAGAAGCGGTCGATCAAGCTAAACAAGACTCTGAAGCACAGCTGATACAAAAAAATGCTGAAATTGAAGGATTAAAAAAACAAGTCAGCAGTCTTGAAGAAGAGATGAATAAACATCTAGCGACTACAGACATACAAAGCGAGCAGAAAACTTCAACCACAAAACTTGCAGAAGCTGATGTTGATCAACAAGAGTTAAAAAGCGAAAACGTAACCGATAGTATCCGGATAGAGCCTGATACAAAACAAACAAGAACGAGTAAGAATAAGAGATAATGTACGATGATCAATCTATAAAAGCTAAAGACCAGTGGAAGTTTGTCTCACTGGTCTTTAGCTTTTTAGGTATTTAAAGTACATATTTTAATTCTTTATTACCTTTTTTCCAAGGCTTTTTTCTAATAAAATAGCTCCGATAGCGCCTACGATTCCTTGCACCAAATTACCTGGAATAGATGCGATGGCTCCCCCGATGCCATACATCAAGTAACTAACGATAAAGTAACCGAAAACCATGAAAAGACCTGCAGGAAGAGTCGCAAAAGCTGGTTTCTGATAACCTGTTTTTTTGAAGATCCACCCGCAAATAAATCCTTCTAACCCTTTCACAATAAAGGTGAAAGGTGCATAGTAAGCATACCCGGTCAAAATATCAGCCAGTGCGCTTCCAAAACCACCGACAAAAAAGCCCGCTTTTTTACCTAAAAACATACCAGTAAAAAGCAAAACCATGTCGCCTAAGTTAATGTAGCCATTCAGTGTTGGTATTCGGATAATCATCGTCATAATAACCGTTAAGGCCATCAATAATGCAAATAGCGTAATTTCTTTAGTTGTAATTTTTCTCATCATCTTCACCCTTTTTTTTAACAATACACTTATCATAGCGGTTTTCATTACGCTTGTCATATATTTTTTAAAAAATATTTTATAATTAAATGAATTCATGTATCAAAAGAGGGGATTCCTTCGATCAGCCGGCTTTTAAAGAGAAACTGAATTACCATTTAATGTTCTCCAGTAGTTCTTTCAATACATGTTCATTATCTGGATCAAGGCCCCAATGATGGATTTCTGCCCTTATGTCTTTTAAGGTACCAAATTCTCTAACGAAACCATTCAAACGTGCAGCAATAGTTGAATCGACAAAAGCCTTGTCGCTTGGAAAAAGAGGTAGAAGAGAGTCCATTGCTTTCGAAAAACGTCTCAAAAAATACTTTTGATGGCGATGCTCAGCACAATAAAAAACAGTGTAGGGTTGAAATTCTGTTTGGATTTCTTTTCCTAAAATTTGCTCTTGTTCGGTTTTGATTTGGTAGGCAATCCTTTTTTGCTCTTCACTATGATAGAGCAAAAGCGAAATGTATTGACGTTCCTTGTAAAAACGGTCTTTTGCTGCATCATGATTTTGCCAAAAAACCGTTAAAATTTCTTCATAAGAAAGGATTTCAGGATCAAATTCTATTTCAAGAGTTTCTGTATGGTCTCCAATCGTTCGATAAGTTGGATCAGTTGTCGTGCCGCCAGCATAGCCGACGCGTGTTCGGATAACACCAGGCAGTTGGCCAAAGCGGCTGTCTGGTCCCCAAAAACAACCCATGCCCAAAGTTGCTCGTTCGATCGTAGCAGCTTGTCTGTTTAGTTCAGTCATATCTATTCTCCTTTGGGTTTTATTTAAATGATTCCACTAGTGGTGCAAAAAAGCAGACTGATTTCTCTGCGAAAAATAAAAAGTCCTCTCTAATGGATGATTCAAGACCACTCTAAAGGACTGGATTTATAGACAAGTATCATTTAAAATGTCTTTTTGTAAACAAATTGAACCAGCAGTTGATCATCTGTGCTTTTCGGCTGAGGCCGAAAAACTCCGATTATGCAGCATCATTTTTAATGCACCACTAGTTAAACGACCCCTATTGTTTATTCAGCATAACAGAAAAAAAGCAAGTCGTCAGCTCATTGACTTGGAAGGGTTTACTTTGTATACTGTGCTTATTAAAGGCTTCGGTTCAGTCGTTATAAAAGAGCTGATAAGCAGAGTATCTATTAGAAACGCAAACGAAATAAGCAGCAGTTCACACAAAAACTAATAAAGGATGGAATCCATTATGAAAATAGAACACTTGGCTCTATGGGTAAAAGATTTGGAAGCAGCAAAAATATTTTATGAAACTTATTTTGAAGCACAATCAAATGAGTTGTATCATAATCCTATAAAAAAATTTAAGTCTTATTTCCTTACGTTTAAAGAAGGGGCTCGTTTAGAAATCATGGAGCGGGAAGACGTGAACCAACAGTCATCAACAGAAATTTTAGGCTGGGCACATATCGCTTTTTCTGTCGGAAGCAAAGAAAAAGTAGATGAATTGACCAATAAGCTAATCAGCGATGGTTATACATGTACAAGCCAACCACGACTGACAGGCGACGGTTATTATGAGAGCGTAATAGAAGATCCAGAAAAAAATCTGATTGAAATAACGGTTTAATAACTTTCGAAACAGGTGCAGTCTTCAAGCAAGATGGCCTAAAGACTGAGACAATATCAGTAAAAACTAATTCAACCTTGCATAACAACAAAAGAATCATATCACTCCAGTATTCTAGGAGGGTATGATTCTTTTATTTGAACCGATTTTGTGGAATTTATCTGTTATTTTCTGCGTCTTAATGAGCCGAGGCTTTCGGATGCGGCAGCAAAAACAGCAAAGAGTATACCGACAATCGGAAAGATGATCCAAGCTGTTCCCCAAGTGTTAAAAAGGAAGCCGGATATAACGTAAACTGCCGCAGCAAGAGGAAAAACAATACTTGCTACAGTATCAATCAATTTCTCAGCAGCCACTTTTTTAGGGGCATAGGATCCAATAGCCAACAGTTTATGATAAGTTGCATGAATAATCCCAGAAAATACGAACAGGAAAACACCCACAGCAACGAAGCTAAGCAAAAAGATAACCGACCAATAATTATCGTAGCCTAATAATACAATCGACAACAACAGAACGATAGGAGCGATAATACAAAGAACGACTCCTGAAGCAATTGCTTTGGCAAATTGCGGTTTAAAGTTTTTCAGTTCACTGTTTAATTCTGAACGAGTAGTTGAGTCAATTGAAATCGTTCGATCTGTCAGTTCATATTGCTGTTCTTTTATTCCAAAAATAACAAACAAACCAACAGCAAGTGCAATAAATAAGAATAGCGGAATGAGAGAGAAAATAATCAGCGTATCCTCCGCTGCATGATTGATGAACGGTAAAAAGCTTGAAACTTCTTGAACCAGCAGCATAATAGCAGGGGCTAGAATACAAAGGAACACTCCAGCTGCGATACCTAAACTGAATTTTGCGCGGTGAGATAAATAGTCTTCAACTTCTTCATGAGATAAGAATACGGTATGGTTATTTTCTTCATCTTGGTCATCTGTCTCCAAATTGTAAGCTTCAATGATTTCGTCAATATTGCCAAATTCAGCTAAAACCGTTCCGATAGCTTCATTCTCACTGCGATTTTCTGCTTTCAATTGATTGTATTTTTCTTCCATATTGAGCAGCATATCTTCTTTAAGTCTGAACATTTCTGGAGTTTGCGGCAAGTTTATAAAAATCGAGTCAACATAATTTACAATCGTATCCATTAGCGGTTCTCCTCCTTGATAAACTGGTCGATGATGTCTTTTGTTTCCTTCCATTCCGTTACTTTATCAAAATACGTTTGTTTGCCTAAGGGAGTGAGGGTGTAATAGGTCCGTTGTTTGCCGTACGTTTCAGTACTGGAATAAGCTTGAATCAATTTTTGTTTTTCTAAACGATTAAACGCAGAATATAATGTCGTCTCTTTCATCACATAAGCTCCGCCGGTTATTTCTTTAATGGTATTTGAGATTTGATAACCATAAGAATCCCCTTTCATTAAAATGGACAAAATAATTAAACTATTAAAGCCGCGCATGACATCACTTGATATCAAATTGATCCCCTCTTTTACTTCATCTATCGTAGTAATTAAAGTATACTCTATTTACTACGACAGGTAAAGTAAAATGACCAGCAGAAAACTATAAAAAAGAAAACAACAGCCAACAGAAAAGGAAATCCGATTCTTGATTAGGCTGTTGTTTATTTCTGGATGGAAAGCTTGATGTTTACAGTAATTTTTTTCCGCAATGAGGACAATACTGGATGGAGTTTGGTTCCTGCACAGTGGTAAGCTGCTCAACAAATCCAGCAGACAAAATACCAGTGGGAATAGCAACCATTCCTACTCCTAAAAAAGTAATAACAATGCCAAATAATTTTCCGGCTAAAGTGATCGGATAGATATCTCCATATCCAACTGTCAGCAATGAAGAGGCAGCCCACCAAAAGCCTGAAAAAGCGTTAGTGAATACATCCGGCTGGGCTGCATGTTCAAAGTTATACATCACTAATGAAGCAGCGGTCATTAAAACAAAAATAATAAAAACAGATGAAATCAATTGTTGTTTTTTATTTTTAAGGACATCTGTAATAACATTGAGCGAATCATAGTATTGGTTGATTCGAAATAGTCGTAAAATTCGGACGACTCGGAATATCCGAAAGGCTACAGCGCCATCTGGGAAAAAGAACGGCAGGTAAAAAGGGAAAAAAGATAAAAAATCAACAAGACCTGTAAAAGAAAAGGCATACTTGAAGATAGCTCTGCTTTTTGAAGTATTTGGATAAAGATAGTTAGCCGTCCATATTCTTAGTCCATACTCAATGGTAAACAGTATAACCGTTGCCATTTCAACCGTATGAATGATACCAGCATAATCTATGGAACTATCGAAAGTAGAATAAATAGTGAGGACTAAGTTTGCTGAAATGGCTGTAACGATCGTAAAATCAAATATTCTGCTTAAAATATCCGTATCGCGCCCAATTTGAATAATTTCAAAAATCCTTTTTTTCTTCATCTTCAATTACCTCGTTTTCACTGATTTTATTAAAAACATACGTCAAGCTTTATTATAATTCGTCTGCTAGTGATTATGCTATATATAAACGGTTTTTTATAGAAAATAGAATAATTAAGTAAAAATAGATACCTTACTATTCTAACCATCTTTAGAATAGCAGGGTATCTATTGGTTTACAGTGGTTCTATCATTTTTGGTGTTGGTAAGTGAAATGATTGGATTCTACAACCTTGAAATCCCAACCCTCAGAGACGCTAACACGATTTGACAAAGAGCCGTTATAGTTCATCGGCCGACAGTCCAACCGCCGTCAATTTTTATTTCTGCGCCTTGTATATAATCGGATTCATCGGAAGCTAAAAACAAAGCCAATGCTGCGACTTCCTCTGGTTTACCAGCACGTTCAGCAGGAATGTCTTTTAGTCTAGGGTCATCAATGCCTTCAGTCATTTCAGTATCAATAAAGCCGGGAGCAATTAAATTAGCTTTAATGCCTTTTCTGCCAAAATCATACGTTAATTGCTTTGTAAAACCGACAATGGCGTGTTTTGAAGTCACATAAGCTGCACCGCCCGCGCCTGCGACAAAACTAGATTGCGAGCCGACATTGATAATGGTTCCTTTGCCTTTATCCAACATCGTTGGCAGAGCAGCTTTAGAAAGCAGGAAAGGACCTTTTACATTAATAGCCATCAGTTTATCCCACGACTCTTCATCGGTTTCTAACGCATTGTCATAAGCATCATGGATTCCGGCACTATTAAAAAGAATATCGATCGTTCCGTATTTTTCCAGCGTTTTAGCGACACATTCTTCAACTTCTGTATGTTTTGTCATATCGGCTGAAATAAACATCGCTTCTCCGCCAGCCTCTTTGATGGCAGCAACTGCTTCTGCTCCACGTTCTTCATTTCTGCCGACGACAACGACTTTTGCACCTTCAGCAGCATACAATTTTGCTGTTGATTCCCCTATACCAGAAGTGGCTCCAGTAACAATTGCGACTTTGTCTTTTAATTTGCTCATTTTACCATGCTCCTTTTGTCGTTAATATGTTGTCCAAATTCAGTATACTAGAAATCAAGAACTGGAGGAATTATTCTGTTTAAGGTACCAAGAGGGGAAAGAACGCTTAGAAATCGAAAATCCTGTTGTGTACAAATTAATTCTTTAGGTTTTCACATTAAGTGCTATACTAGTTTATACAGGATTAAAATTAGGTTAAAATCAAGAATAACTAAAAAGGAGCGGATAAGCATGGCACAAGAAGAATTAAAAAATCGGGCAGATGTCCCAGAAGAATTAACATGGGACCTCACAGCCTTATACGAAACTCGAGAAGATTTTGATGCGGCTGTAGCCGAAATGAAAAGAAACGTTGAACAGTTCTGCAAAAATTATGAAGGCAAGTTAGGAAATGCAGCAACTATCATAGCGGCTTTGAAAGACTATGAAACCATTATGCAGACGATGACCTGGACGCATCATTATGCTTTTCTGCCGGAATCAGCGGATATTACCGATCCCGCTAATACTGAACTTTCTCGTCAAATGAACAATTTGATGGCAGAAATCAGTGCTCAGTTGTCTTTTTTTGATTCGGAACTGGTGAGCAGCGAAGCAAGCGTATTGGATCAAGTTGCACAAGAAGTACCGCAATTCGCCTCATATATTCGCCATACGAAAGAAAACAAACAAATCCAATTAGACCCGGCTGTGGAAAAAGCTTTGGCACAATTGGAACCTACATTAGATGCAGCAGGAGCCATATATGAGCAAGCTCGTTTAGCGGATATGGATTTCGGAACGTTTACAGTAGCGGGAAAAGAGTACCCGCTGAGCTTTGTATTATATGAAGATTATTATATGTACCATTCAGACACAGCTATTCGCCGTGCTGCGTTTGACAAGTTTTCAGAAACGCTTAGCCACTACCAAAATGTAGTAGCAGAGGCTTATTATACACAAGTCCAAAAAGAAAAAACGATGGCTACGATGCGTGGGTTTGATTCAGTCTTTGATTACTTGCTGTATGACCAAGAAGTAGATCAAGACTTATACAACCGGCAAATCGATACGATCATGGAAGACTTGGCACCCGTGATGCAAAAATACATTACTCATGTTAAGGAAGTCAGTGGACTGGATAAAATGACTTACGCAGATTTAAAAATCGATTTAGATCCCGAGTATGCTGTTGAAGTAACGGTCGAACAATCTAAAGAAATCGTTGAGGATGCGTTAAGTACGTTAGGGCAAGATTATGTCGCTAAAGTAATGCAAGCTTATCCAGAACGTTGGGTTGATTTTGTGCAAAACAAAGGGAAGTCGACGGGCGGATTTTGTACAAGTCCTTATGGCAAACACCCGTATATCTTGATGTCTTGGTCTAACCAGTTGTCAGATGTTTATACGTTTATCCATGAAATCGGACATGCTGGACAAGGCTTATTAGCTGCAGAAAACAATTCTATTTTAGGTGAGAACCCATCTCTTTATTTAATTGAAGCTCCTTCAACCTTTAATGAATTGCTGCTGACAGATTCTTTAGCACGTAAAAGCGATCATCCGCGGATGGAGCGCTTTGCATTAACCAATATGCTTACAAACACTTATTTCCATAATTTTATTACGCATTTATTGGAAGCTGCTTATCAACGTGAAGTTTATAAATTGATCGATGCCGGCAAAGGTTTTGATGCAGCGAAATTAAGCGAGCTCAAACGAGCTGTTTTAGAGCAATTCTGGGGAGATGCAGTAGAAATCAATCCTGGTGCTGAATTGACTTGGATGCGCCAAATCCATTATTATATGGGACTGTATTCTTACACGTATTCTGCTGGATTAACGATTGCTACACAAGCATTCTTGCGTATAAAAGCAGAAGGACAGCCTGCTGTTGCAGAATGGCTGGAGTTTTTAGCAATGGGCGACCAATACAAACCAGCTGAAGCAGCCAAAAAGGCTGGCGTAGATATTACGACCGATAAACCTTTGAATGATACCATTCATTATTTAGATGAATCGGTCAACAAGATCATTGAGTTAAGTGGAGAGATCGAAGAATAAATGCTCTGAATAAGTTTTTACAGGATAAAAATAGTATTAAAAAGGGGACTGAGAATTAAATTCTCAGTCCCCTTTTTAATGGAATTAACTTAAATCGATAGAAATAACTTCTGCATCTTTTGTTCCTTTAAGAGAAACAGTTTCTGGTTGGATTTGTAAAATGAGAATATTGGGATCATCTTTTCCATCAAAGATAAGGTTCATATACGGACTCCAAAGGTGCTCGATTAACGATTGGTCGTCTGTAAGAGACGTTTTTCCTTCAATCTCTACATATTGGTTGTGCAGTAAACCAGTGTCATAGCCTAGCAAAACAAATGTGTTAGGATTTTTCTTTAAATCTTCAACTTTTTCTGTGCGTTTGTCTGTAAGGGTATAAAGAACAAAACCTTCGTTAAAAAAAGTCATGTAACGAGAAACGGGTTTGTTGTCAGAAATGGTGGACATCGTACCAATATTATTTTTGCTAATAATTTTTAGTGCTTTTTCCCGTGCATCTGCCATTAGAATACCTCCATTCTTCATTACCGCAATTATCGCATATGCTCCGTTTTCAATCAAAGAAAACGGTTTCTGTTGTTTTTAACAGCAGAGGTATTTTGGGAAGTAAAAGTTTGGTCAAGAATGAAAGCGTTTCATTTATGTTAGGAGGCCGAAACGTGTTATTATGAAGAAAATACAAGTGCAAAAAATAAAGGTGTTCTAAAAAATTACTTTGGAGGTTAAGGATATGAAGAAAAAGTGGGCAGTTTTACTTTACAGTGCATTAAGTTTATCTTTGCTTGCAGCATGTTCTGATTCTGGCGGGAATGAGGCAAAGCAGTCAGCAGGCTCAGACGATTCAACGTTGACCGTTTGGGCGTGGGATAAAAATTTCAATATCCCGATTATGGAAATGGCCGGAGAGTATTACAAAAAGGACGGACATGAAGATTTTAAAGTAAATGTGGTGGAGATGTCTAATGAGGATACCAAGCAAAAAATGGTTTCTGGATTTACATCGGGTGTATCGGAAGGGTTACCAGATATCGTATTAATAGAAGATTATGATACACAAAGCTTTTTTATTAACTATGAAGATAAATTTGCTGAATTATCAAATGATATCGCTTTCGAAGAGTTTGCTCAGTATAAGGTCGATGCCGTAACGCATAATGACGGTGTTTATGCCATTCCATTCGATTCTGGCTCAGCTGGACTGTACTATAGGACCGATTATTTGGAAGAAGCCGGCTACTCGCCTGAAGATATGCAAGATTTGACTTGGTCAGAATTCGTTCAAATCGGCAAAGATGTAAAAGAAAAAACCGGCAAATGGTTCGTGGCTTTCATTCCTAACAGAGGGACACATTATATGCAAATGGCCATGCAATCTGCTGGACTTTGGTATTTTGACGATCAGGGAAAAGTATTTTTCAAAGATAATCCTGTTATTAGAGAGATGGCCGTCATTCTTAAAGACATAGAAAAAAACCAATTGGCAAAACCAGTCGATTACTTTGCAGCAGAGGGTATTGGAGCGGTTACCAGCGGAGAAGTGGCAGCGGTTAATTCAGCCGTCTGGTATTCGGCAACCATTAAATCAGCAGAAGACCAAGCGGGCAAATGGGCATATACGAATATACCGAAACTGGAAACAGTAGAAAACGCTACTCATTTTTCAAATTTGGGAGGCTCTAGCTGGGCAGTTCTAGAAGATTCGCCTAATAAAGACCTCGCTATTGATTTCCTTAAAACGGAATTTGCTGGCAATGATGAGTTTTACCAAGAAATCCTTGTGGATAAAGGAGCAGTCGGAACTTACATTCCTTCTCAAACAGGGGAAGCCTACCAATACAAAGACCCGTATTTTAATGATGCGCAGATTTACAAAGACTTTTCTGAATGGTCAGCTGAAATTCCAGGAGTCGATTACGGTGTAAATACAAACGTAGCAGTAGATGCTTTAAGATCTGTTTTACAGGATTATTTCGATGACAAACTGACATTAGATGAAATGCTTGAACAAGCGGAAGAGTATTACAATATGCAAGTTGGAGAATAAATTTAGTTGAACGAGCAGCGGCTGTTCTTTAGCTTAAAAGTCTGCTGCTTGTTTTTTTATTAATTAAGACAGTTTTCAAACTAAGAGAAAGGAGAACGGCTATGAAACCTAAAAAATCCTCAGGACAGCGGGAAGTTTGGAAATTTATTGTGTTTGCGGTGATTTTCGGAAGTGTTTTCTTATTGTATCCAATTTTTTATTCCATTTATATCTCCTTTCATAATATGCAAGGAATCCAATCAGTTTTTACTGGATTTGATAACTATATCCGCATGTTTCACGATAAAGTTTTTGTTAAAGCCTTGATGAACAATTTTACGTACTTAATTTTTCAGGTGCCTATTATGTTGGTGTTAGGATTGCTGTTAGCTTTTATTTTAAATTCACCAAAATTGAAAGGGAAAAACTTTTTCATGTTGGCTCTTTTTCTGCCATGTGTGACGTCATTGGTTTCTTATGCAGTATTATTCAAAATGATGTTCCAAGTCAGTGGGATCGTGAACAAGATGTTACTGACGATCGGGTTGATTCAAGATCCAATCAATTGGCTCAACAGTCCTTTTTGGGCGAAAGTAACGGTGATCATGGCATTGTGTTGGCGTTGGACTGGCTATAATATGATTTTTTACCTAGCTGGATTGCAAAATATTTCAACAGAAACGTTAGAGGCTGCTTCAATTGACGGTGCTAATGCCTTTCAAAAATTCTTCTTTGTTATTATTCTGCAACTTAAACCGGTCATTGTTTTTACTACTATTACCTCGACGATTGGAACCATTCAGTTGTTTGATGAAGTAGTCAACTTGACTGGCGGCGGGCCTTCCAATGAAACACTGACAGCTGCTCAGCTGATTTATAATCATTCGTTTGTCTACACATCCAATTTTGGTTACTCAGCAACGCTATCTTGGGCGCTGGTAGTGATCATCGCTATTCTATCGGTCATTCAATTAGCAGTCACTAATAAGGAATAGCCGTTTTCAGTCTAAGAGGAAAGGAGAACGTTATGAAATCAAAAATACTGACCCCTTTAAAATACTTGTTCCTGATCATCTGTTCGATTATTTCGATTTTCCCTTTCTATTGGATGGTGGCAGGCGCGACCAATACCTCCAATCAAATTGCTGAAGGTAAAATCACTTTGGGAAATCAATTTTTAGTTAATCTCAAAAGTTTGTTTGAGGGTTACAATATACCGTTGATCATGTGGAATTCGATTAAAGTTACGCTCATCACGGTAGTTTTAAGCTTGTTGGTAACGTCATTGGCAGCATTTGGTTTTGAAAAATTTAAAACGCGTAAAAGCGAAATAATTTATTCGATTTTTTTGCTGTTTATGATGATTCCTTTTGCTGCACTCGTGATCCCATTGTTTAAAATGATGGCTGGTTTTCATCTAGTCAATCAACATTTAGCCCTTATTTTGCCGTCTGTATCCAATCTTTTCTTGATTTTTTTCTTTCGGCAAAGCTTTAAATCCTTTCCAAATGAAATCATTGATTCAGGACGGATCGAAGGTGCAGGCAGCTATGGTATCTTTTTCAGACTCGTGTTCCCCATGATGAAATCAACGTATGCCGCGGCAACGATCTATTCTTTTATGAATTCATGGAACAGTTATCTTTTGCCGTTGATCATCTTGCAGACGGAAGACAAATATACAATGACATTGTTGATCTCTGGACTTTCTTCCGCTTCTTATGTCGCCAATTACGGTGTTCAAATGGTAGCTATTGTGATAGCTACCATTCCAACTCTGATTTTATTTGTTGCGATGCAAAAGAGTTTTGTCGCAGGTATGACCGGTTCTATAAAGGCTTGATACGTTAATACAATAGTAAAGAAGGTGCTGACGAACGATAGGATCAGCACCTTTTTTTGCCCATAAAACAAAGCAAGAGAGTTCGATCAACTCTCTTGCTTTGTATTTAAAATGATAAGGTTAATACCTTTATTGTTGATTGCGACGTGCTGATAGAGTAGCCACGTTAGCGTTAACAGTGTTTTTGTCTAATGGATAAATAAAGAACAAACAAGCAGCAACAAGCAGTGATATGCTCCCAATAGCTGGTACGATACTCGCAACAGAGTAAAGCTTACCTAGAACAGCCGTATTTTGGACTGTAGCCGTAGAAGCATATCCAATAGCCGTTAAGGCAAATCCACCTAAACCACCAGCTAATGCTTGCTCAATTTTACGAGAGAAAGAGTATACAGCATAAACCGTACCGTCTTCACGTTCTCCGGTTTGGACTTCTTGGTAATCGATAACATCGGTAATGAAGGCCCAGATAATGATGTTAAAATAGTTCATTCCTAAGTTTTCTAAGAAAGCAAACGTAAGATAAAGGCTGTCATACTTGTATTTGTTAAATGAAAGAAAAGAATGGACTTTTTAGAAGATATTAGTTGAAATAAAACTTTTTAATTGACACTCTAGCTCATCCAAGTATGCTTAAATGAACAAAGGCAATCGCTTTATTTTGACACTTACTCATTAACGTTTGCTTTATTAAAAGCCGCATTTGCCCAGTGCTAATAGCCTGTTCAACTAAAAGGAAAGAGGAAACAACATGCAAAAGATCATCACTCATTTGTGGTTTGATAATGAAGCACAAGAAGCCGTTGATTTGTACACCAGTATTTTTGCAGATTCAAAAATTTTAACGACCGAGCATCTAAACGCTCCCGGCGAAGGAAATGAAGGAAGTGTCATGGCAATTGAATTTCAGTTAGCAGGACAAGAGTTCATCGCCATTAATGGAGGTCCTTATTTCACATTTACCCCAGCAATGTCACTGTATATTAACTGTGAGACCCAATTAGAAGTTGATACCATCTGGGATACTTTAGTATTAGAAGGCGAGCCGGGAGAATGCGGTTGGCTAACCGATAAATACGGTATTTCTTGGCAAGTTGTTCCTACTGTATTAAGAAAACTTTTAACAGATGCTGATCCGGTCAAACGGGATGCTGTTTCAACTGCTATGTTCAAAATGAAAAAAACTAGAGATAACAGAATTACAAAAAGCTTATGATAATGCTTGATCACTCCTTGTTTTTCAAACAGCTGTAAAAAGGTCAAAATGAAGGGACCGGTTAAATGAAACGTTTTTTATCCACTGTAGTTATGCTTGCTTTAGCCATTGTGATTGGTTTTTGGCTGGGAAGCACGAATGTTTTAGATGGAACAAAGATCGGCGATGCCCTTTCTTTTATAACTGAAAAGATTCCTGTCCCTCAAGATTGGAAGATTTTGCTTCCTGATGAATCAGAATCATCAATGCCCCAAGTGCCTAACAACAAAGCAGCAGAATCAAGTTCCTCAGTTCCAGCAACTATTGATGAAGAAGATGAAACATCTACTATTGATTATGTGGCAATAGAAGATCATATACTTGAGCTCTTAAATGATTTGCGCCAGGAAAAGAATTTAAATGCATTAAAACCAAATGAACAATTGAAAAAAGCGAGTCGCCAAAGAGCCAAAGAAACGAAAGAGTCATTTGCCCATACGCGTCCAGATGGAAGGGAAATGGCGACTATATTTGAAGAACCAGAATATGAATATGTTTATCAGTTAGTAGGCGAGAATATTGGTATGGCCACGTATTATTTAGACGAGGAGGGTATGGCTGAATTAATGTTTGGTGGTTGGAAAAATAGTCCCGGACATTATGAAAATATGGTGCGTGAAAATTTTGAAGAAATCGGCATTGGGGTTTACTATGATGGAGAAACACTCTATGCTGCTCAGCTTTTTGGCACACCAAGGTAATCCTTGATTAGTAAAAAGATAGTTGAACGTTAACGATTTACAAGAGGGTACTAAAAAAATCAGAACAAGTAGTTAAAAAAATAGACCTATTCCTTTTTTACAGGAAGCAATTTTTATTGGGTGTTGCATAAGGTCTCTTTTTTTTAATGTCTTTGACATTGGGTCCGCTTTACTGAATGATAGTTATTGGATTTAGCCGAATATGAAATGGTATTTAGTGATGGCCGGAACTATTGGGAATATGATGGAGATGCGAAATATATAGCGGAAACGATTATGGCAGCAGACGCTATTATTATCGGTACCTCGACCTTCCAAGCTTCCATTCCAGCAACGTTAAAAAACATTTTTGATCTGTTGCCGGTCAGTTTCTAAGCTATATGAAAGCTCACATCGTATCAACTTATGTTTTATAAAAGAAAAAGTTTTTTACAGAAAAGAAAACATCAATCCAGGTATACTCTTTCGTATTGAGCGTTTAGTAGAAGACACGATCATGCTGGTTGATGCTTATGCGGCTATTCAACAACAGAAAGACGCGGAGTATGGATTTTAAAAATTGAGCTAAACCTTAGTGGTTTGCTTTTGAAAAAAGTATTTCCTCAGGGGAATGCTTTTTTATTTTGTTTTTTTAGTATAGAAATCGTTTTCTTTGTCGAATTCGAACATCACTTGTATACTTAACTTGTGGTTTAAATGACTCATTAGGAGGAATATAAGATGGGGAAATTTGTACAAGGAAGTTATTCAACTTTAGATGAAGCTGAGAGAGCGATTGATAAAGTCGTTGCTGAGGGCTATGCAAAAAAACTGATCACACTCGTGACCAACCATGAAACGGCTCGTTCCATTCCTGATTCATTAGGAGTAGGAATCAATACAGAGCATGCTAAGAAAGACAAAGAAGACGAGTCCTTTATGGAAAAAGTTAAAGATGCTTTTACGCCGGATGAAGATGAAGTGGACACAACAGATATGGGTTATCAGGCAGATGAAGAGGTTTTAGGCACGTACAAAGAAGATATCGAAAATGGCAAGATCATCGTTTTAGTTGATGACTTTGATGACGAAAAAGGTGCCGTTGATTTTGAAGGAGCTACGCCTAATGCTGCATCAGTTCCGCCGGTTTCCGATGATTTAGACCAAGGAAAAGAAAAGATCGATTTGAAAGCAGAGCGCTTAGATGTTGATACGAAAGAAGTTCAGACTGGTGAAGTAACCGTTGATAAAACTGTGACCGAAGAGATGAAAACAATAGAAGTTCCAGTCAAACATGAAGAAATCACTGTCGAAAGACACCCAGTAACAGATGGGGAAACTGTTACTGGGTCATTGGACATGAAAGACGAAGAAATAACTATTCCTGTCAAAGAAGAACAAATTGAAGTAACAAAACGACCAGTGGTGACAGAAGAAGTAACGATCGGAAAAGATACAACAGAGGAAGTAAAACAGGTTTCTGAACAGGTTCGGAAAGAAGATCTGGACATCCACACGTCTGGAGATGTTGAAGTAAACGACGAAGACGAAAGCAAAAAGAACCTATAATTTAAAAAGAAGGTCGAGGGGAAGCACTCCCGCGGCCTTTTAGGTTGTTCTGGTAAAATGGTTTCAACACATTTTTTTTGATTACTATGTAAACACTCATGCAAAGTTGACTCTTTCATAAGATCTTCGATTTCGGGAGTACTGATTGCCACGTGAGGACCTTTTTAGTATGATGAAAGAGAAGATAGAAGGAGTGTTTACGATGTATTTCACTGATTACCATCACCATACAGACAATTCATTTGATTCAATAGCTCAAATGTCGGCTGTCTGCGAACAAGCAATAATAAAAGGAATAGATGAGATTTGTTTTACAGAACATTTTTCTGTCAATTCCCTGGCACCCACTTATGGGCACATGGATTTTGAACGTTATTTTTCGCAACTGAAAGAAAACAGACAAAGGTATGCTGACAAATTGGTCATCAAAGCAGGAATCGAATTGTGCGAACCTCATTTGATGCAGGACGAATACAAAAAAGCTTTGGCCAACTTGCCGTTAGATTTTGTGATGGGTTCCGTTCACAATGTGAAAGAAGAAAAATTGAGCCGGTATATGTTGAGTAAATCCCCACAAGAAATTTATCAAGGTTATTTTGATGAAGTGTATCAGTTGGTAACGCACTCAGATATTGACGTCTTAGCGCATTTGGATTTGATCAAACGCTATGCGACAGAAACTGCAGGAGCGTATGATTTCTCTGACTACCAAATGATATTGGAAAAGATTTTGCTTAAAGCCATTGAAAGAGGAATTGGAATCGAAGTCAACACTTCTGGGTTAGCGAATAGTAAAATCAAAGAAACCCTTCCTTCAATGGAAGTATTGAAACTGTATCGTTCGTTAGGAGGCAAAATTTTGACTGTCGGCTCGGATTCTCATCGAGCGGAAACGGTTGGGTATGGAATAGAAATAGCATTGAGGATGGCGAAAGAAGCTGGATTCAACTCCATTTACACGTTTGAAAAGCGAGTGCCGACTGCTGTGGAAATTGATTTGTAGTACCTTTTGTAAAGATAAAATGACTCCAAAAAGAAGCCTTTTTAAGTTAAAGGCTTCTTTTTGTTTCGGCAATTGTATTTTTAAAAAGTTCTTGAAATTTTTTGCGATCATCGTTTGTGAACGGTTTAGGACCTTTTGTCCGTTTGCCGCTTTTTCTGACCATCGCACTTAAATAACGAGATTGTAAGAGTTGGTCGATCGTCTCGTTGGTGTATCTGAACCCCATATGATGAAGGATGATACAGCCTTTCCCTAGGGCTAATGAAGCCAAACCATAATCTTGAGTGATGAGCAGATCACCTTTTTTTACAAGCCGCATGATGCGGTAGTCAGCTGCTTCAGCTCCGGTGTCCACGTAAACCGTTTCAACTCCAGCCGGTTGCTGGACAGTTGAAAAATGAGAAATACTGGTTACCAGAACCACAGGAATTTGATCAGCTGTAGCTTCTGAAATAATAATGTCTTTTACCGGACAAGCATCTGCGTCCACATAAACTTTCATATCTTCCCCTGCTTTCATTGTTTCTTACTTCGTTTGATCAATTACCGCTCATTCTATTCTACAAGAAAACACAAGAAGTTTCTTGAGAAAATAGTCTTTGGTATTTTTTTGTTTACTGGATAAATTCGGCATATTAGTTTGGTCTCTGGAAACACTATTGTATGATGGAGCTATACAAGAAAAGGAGATGGAACAAATGGGAAAGACAATGCATACATTTACGATTTCTACTCATGAGAAACAATCGTTCACAACACTTGATCAGTACTTGCAAGAAGCTTTGGACAAAAGCGGTGTGGAAGAGGGCGTGATGGTTGTTTATTGTCCTCATACGACTGCAGCCATTACCATTAATGAGAATGCAGATCCAGATGTAAAAAAAGATTTGAAAGTAGGATTGGATGATACTTTTCCGAATAAACCTGCGTACGTTCATGCCGAAGGAAATTCAGACGGGCATATGAAATCATCCGTAGTGGGGGCGAGCGAAACGTTGATCATCGCAGATGGACAACTCATATTAGGCACTTGGCAAAGCGTTTATTTTGCGGAATTTGACGGGCCTAGGACACGCACGTTTATTGTGAAGATCTTGGCAGTTTAAATTCTAATCAATTGGCTTCCAGATTAAATGTTTTTAAAGAAGGGGTTGCCTATGAATAATGTGATCGACTATTTAAAAGAAGTGCTTAAGGCTACAGGCAAAGGGTTGAAAGGGTATTTGAAAGCTGAATGTAAATTATCGGTACTGACGTTTGTTGTTTTGTGCAGTGGTTTTTTGCTGATTGGCATTGAGCACTGGGGAATCAAAGCGTTCGGGATAGCAATCGTCGATATCATCCCAGTATTGGGCAGCGGGATGATCATGGTGCCATGGGCGGTCATTCGCTTTATTATGGGAGATACGACCATCGCTTGGCAACTTGGGTTGGTATATATTGTTGCGAGCATTATTCGACAAATAGCAGAACCGTTTGTGACCGGTAAAGAAATTGGCGTACGACCGCTCTACACTTTAATCTCCACTGTGATTTGTGTCTTGCTTTTTGGCCCACTAGGCGCACTGGCAGGAGCTCTGGTAGCTGTGATCATTAAAGCGATCTTTGAAGTGAAGTTCATTCGGCGGCTTTAATTGGAAAAAGAAAAAGACCGCTGTCGCCAAGGATACGTTCTTCTTGGCGACAGCAGTCTTTTTTTATTTGTATAATGGTAATAAAGGGAAAAATTAAGCTTCTTTTTCTCCAATAACTTCAGGGTCGCTTGCCTCAGCTGGTTCAGCAGGCTCTTCCATTACAGTTGGCGGTGCTACAATAGCCACTGTTTCGTCTTGTTCATTAAAGACAGTAATTTCTTTATCAACAGACAAGTCTGCTACTGTTAAAGAGTCTCCAATGGTTAAAGCACTAACATCAGCGGTAAATTCAGTTGGAATATTAGCCGGTGTTGTTTCAATTTCTAGTTCATTTAAGGTTTGTGAAACTAAACCTTCTTTGACGCCTTCAGCACCTGATAAAATGATCGGAACTGTCACTGTCAGTTTTTGGTCTTTTGTAATAGCCTGAAGCTCTACATCCAAAATTTGATATTTTAAAGCAGCGCTTTGGAAATCTTTAATGATAACTTGTTTTGATTCTCCCTCTGCAGTTACGATATCAAAAATCCCGTTTTTACCTAATTCTTTTAAAACCTTGTCAAAATCTTTGCTGTCTAACAAGACAGGAGTAGTTTCGGATCCTTTATTATAAACAACTGCCGGGATTTTATTTTCCCGTCTGTAACGATTAGCTGAAGAAGTCCCAACTTCAGTTCTCAATTCTGCATTTATTTTCATCCTTTATTCTCCTTCCGTTTAGCCCAATTTATTAAAAGTCTTCACCCGTTCTAAAAAAAGAACCGATGGAATGGTTAGGCTTAAACTCGTGTTCGCTATTCATTATACCAAATAAAGCACAAACTAGCTATTATAACGGTTTCAAATCTGGAAACAGCTGCGTAACAACGTTTTTAGCTCTTCTCAAGTACCATAGAAATTCCGATTCCGCCGCCTACACATAATGAAGCTAATCCTAAATGAGCTTGTTTTTTTTGCATTTCGTGGAGCAAACTGACTAAAATTCTGGCTCCGGAAGCGCCTATCGGATGGCCTAAAGCGATCGCTCCGCCATTCACGTTGACTTTGTCGCTATGAAGCTTTAAATCTCTAGATACGGCTACACTTTGAGCAGCAAAAGCTTCATTTAATTCAATTAAGTCAATATCATCCAAAGACAAGTTTGTTTTTTTTAAAACCGTTTCAATGGCCTGATAGGGAGCATATCCCATGATCGAAGGGTCAATGCCGATTTCAGCATATCCGCGTATGGTGGCTAAATAAGGCACACCTAATTGTTCAGCACGGGATTTTTTCATCAAGACAAGTGCTGCTGCTCCATCGTTTATACCCGAAGAATTTCCGGCAGTAACGGTTCCGTTTTCGGCAAAAGCAGGGTTAAGAGCAGTTAAACTTTCTAAACTAGTATTCTTTCGAACAAATTCGTCTTCACTGAATAAAAGCGGTTTGCCTTTTGAATCTTTAACCGCAACTGGGACGATTTCTTCCGTGAATCGCCCATTCTCCTGTGCAGCTGCAGCTTTCATTTGCGAGCGTAACGCGAATGCATCTTGTTCGGCTCTTGAAATGCCGTATTGTTCCGCTACTTTTTCAGCGGTCAGACCCATAGGCAGATGATTGAACGCATCCGATAAACCATCATGCATAGCGCTGTCGATCATCCGGTCATCGCCAGCTTTTTTTCCCCACCGATGATGATTTAAAAGATAAGGAGCTTGTGACATGTTTTCTGTTCCGCCTGCTACGATCACATCAGCGTCTCCTAATTGAATGGCTTGACTGGCAAGAATGACGGATTTTAACCCTGAACCGCAAACTTCATTAATGGTCATCGCTGGGGATGCATAAGGAACATCGGCATGGACAGCTATTTGACGTGCTGGGTTTTGTCCTAGTCCAGCTTGTAAGACATTTCCAAAAATAACCTGATTTACTACTTCTGGTGAAATAGCTGCCCGATCAATGGCTTGTTTCGCGACGAGAATACCTAATTCAACAGCGGTTGTGTTTTTTAAGCTTCCGCCAAATTTTCCAATTGGTGTTCTTGCGGCACTAACAATGACAACTTCTTCCATTTTCTTCTTCTCCTTAATGTTGCAATATGCTTTCGTTTTTATGAAGGTACTCGCCATCCCAAAAGACGAAATGAGTGAGTGCTTCTTTCTGTCTATTGTACGATACTTGCGTCTGTTTAACACTTTAAGATTTGTTAAATTTTTTAGAATGAAAAAGACAGACATCCTCTGGTAGATTGTTAAAGTTATCTTTAGATTGTTTTCAACCAGTTGTTTTTTTGTGCTATTTGAACTATTCTTTTAATAGCATCATAAGAGAAAGAAAACTGGTTGTTATAAAGTTAGCGCAAAACGCTTATTTTTGTACCTCATCAACTAACAGACATGAATAACAAAGTAGTGGAGGAGAATTTTTTTGAAAATAGGGATTGATAAAATCGGGTTTTATACCCCTCATTTATATGTTGATATGAAAAAACTAGCGGTTGCTAGAGAAATAGAGCCTGAAAAGTTCACTATTGGCATTGGCCAAGAAAAAATGGCTCTAGCTCCACTCACACAAGACGCGGTTACATTGGCAGCAAACGCAGCTTTAAATATATTAGATGAAAAAGATAAAGAGAAAATTGATTTGGTTATTTTTGGTACAGAGTCTGGTATTGATCATTCAAAAGCTGCAGCCATTTATGTGCATCATTTATTAGGGTTACGTTCCGAAGCTCGTGCGTTTGAAATCAAACAAGCTTGTTATGGAGCAACTGCTGGGATTCAAATGGCAAAAGGACATATAGCGTTAAATCCAGAAAGCAAAGTATTGGTTTTGGGATCAGACATTTCAAGATACGGTTTAAATACTTCAGGAGAAGCTACACAAGGAGCTGGAGCGGTTGCTTTAGTGATTAGCGCTGAACCTAGTATATTAGCATTTGAAGAACAAAGTGCGTATGTGACTGCTGATATCATGGACTTTTGGCGGCCTATCTATTCAGAAGCAGCTTTTGTTGACGGCAAATTTTCAAACGAACAGTACATCCAATTTTTTGCAACAGCTTGGGCCCAGTATAAAGCTAAAACCAATCTAGCCTTAAAAGATTTTGAAGCGATTTGTTTCCATTTGCCTTATACGAAAATGGGACTAAAAGCCTTGAAACCTGTTTTGTTAGAGGAAGGTTCAGCTGCAGACCAAGAACGGCTGCTGGCCAATTATCAAGTAAGCACGGGTTACAACCGAGTAGTAGGAAATATCTATACCGGCTCATTGTACCTCAGCTTGCTATCTT
The DNA here is from genome assembly GCF_001483965.1 of Carnobacterium sp. CP1. Taxonomy (NCBI): domain Bacteria; kingdom Bacillati; phylum Bacillota; class Bacilli; order Lactobacillales; family Carnobacteriaceae; genus Carnobacterium; species Carnobacterium antarcticum. The sequence continues at coordinate 1,435,209 of NZ_CP010796.1, read as the reverse complement.
TGCTTGAGCAGCAAGAGGACTTAGCCGATGGAGAGAGAATCGGTTTATTCAGCTATGGTTCCGGCGCAGTGGGTGAATTCTTTACTGGTATTTTACAACCTGGATTCCGTTCGCATTTAAACGTGGTACAACATATGGACTTGCTTTCATCAAGAGCAGAAGTAAGTGTTGCGGAATACGAAGCTATTTTCCAACAAACACTGCCGATAGATGGAACAACGGTTGAATTGGATAATACTAATGACCCAGCAGAAATTTATTTAGCCGGCATGACGAATAATATGCGTCAATACATCAATAAACAAACTGAAGATTCTATTTACTCTTAAATTAAACCAGCATCCTTCGAATAAGAGGGGGTGCTATTTTAATTGTGGTACAATATTTGACGTTGGTGAGTGAAAACTTGCTAACGTATTTTTTCACTTCAACAATTTTAGTCATTGATTTTCCCTCGATAGCACAGACATCGTGCAAACCGTATAAGTGAGATCTGAGTAAAGCATATGTAGTATGTAAATCTCATTTGAGTACTGCAAGGACATGAAAACTCTGTCGATAAGGTAGGCAAACTCCATTTGAGTACCGTAAGGATGTGAAATCTCTGTCGATAAGGTAGGCAAACCCTTTTTGAGTACCGTAAGGACATGAAAACTCTATCGATAAGGTAGGCAAACCAAGTTAAAGATGCTATGCTTTTCGGCTAAAGCAAAAAGGCTCTGCGCTTCTTACTGAATAAAGTAAGAAACGCAGGGCTTTTTAGGTGGATACTCGGTTAAGGGACATTGTTTCCCGCTACACGGTAAATTTCATACCATTCTTCACGAGTCAATCTGACCTCAGAGGCTTTGACGTATTGTTTCAAACGTTCAGGAGTCATCGTTCCTACAATCGTTTGAATATTAGCAGGGTGACGCAAAATCCAAGCGATAGCCGTTGCAGAATTATCTAAACCATGCCGCTCACCAATTTCTTTCAATGTGGCGTTGATTTCTGGATACGCATCGTTATCAACAAATACTCCTTTATCAGCTTTGACAGGGGACCAAGCTTGAATCGTCATATCTTTAAGGCGACTATAATCTAAAACACTGCCATCACGATCAACGGCACCATCAAATTTGGTGTTGACGTTGATACCAGCATCGATCATTCCAGTATGCATGACGCTTAATTGCAGTTGGTTAACGATCAAATCCTGTTTAACAGATTTTTTTAACAAATCAATTTGCATGAGATTATGATTGCTGACGCCAAAGTGGCGAACTTTGCCGCTTTGTTCTAATTGATCAAAAGCTGCTGCTACTTCTTCGGGTTCGACTAATGCATCTGGACGATGCAGCAAAAGAATATCAAGATAGTCGGTTTTTAGTCTTTTTAAGCTGTCGTCTACTGTTTTCAGAATGTGTTCTTTAGAAAGGTCATAGAATCCTTCGCGAATCCCAGTTTTGCTTTGGATAATGATGTTGTCTCGAATCGAAGAGCGTAAATTTAGAGCCGTAGAAAAAACTTCTTCTGATTGGCCTTTGCCGTAAATATCTGCATGGTCAAAAAAGTTTACGCCTAAATCTAATGCGTTTTGGACGACTTCAGTAGCTTCTTGGGTAGACAAACGATTCATGGACATGCAGCCTAAAGCCACGTTTGATACTTGTAAATCACTCGTTCCTAAGGTTATTTTTTTCAACTTTTTTCGCTCCTTTGATTGATTATAGAAACCGCTAACACATTACGAAAACGATTTGGGTTTAGTATAACACTGGTCCAAAAATAATTCTCTTAACTTCTCTTTAAAACGAATCATTGCTGAATTCAGCAATGACTTAAGGTTTTATTTCCATTCATTAAAAGAGAACTAATAAGATTGATTCGCAGTATGTTTGTGGATGTAGCGGGTTACCAAATCATCAAACTTTTGGATTAACGTTAATACGATAGGATCTTCGGTAGAGCGTAAAACCAATTCATCGATTGTGTGGATAGGCAAAACGTTGTTTCCGGTACCCGTGATAAAAGCTCCATCGATTTCATCCAGCTGAGCTGCAGGAAGATGCTCCTCAACGACTTTCCAACCTTGTGTTCGACAAATTTCCAATACTTTTTTACGGACGATCCCAAGTAAGACGTTTTTTGCGGGAGAAGTATAAAGCTGTCCATTTTTTACGATAAAGAGATTTGAGCGGCTTCCTTCAGTGACATAGTCAGACTGGTCAACCAATAAAACTTCATAAGCATTTTTTTCTTCGCGTGCTTTTAAAACTGTTTGTTGATAGTCTGCTCGTTGGAGTTTGATGGTCGGATCTTGCCGCTCCAATTTCAATAAGCTGGTATGGATACCCGAAACATAAGATTCTTTAGGCGGATAAACGCTCTTAGTGAAGAAAATCAACAGCACTCCTTCTTTTTTTTGATTCCAAATGATTTTGATGTTTTGGTTTTCAACGTCGTTCAAAGAAATAAGACGGTAAATGCGTTGCCATAAAATGTCATCTGAAACGGTTAACGGCATGCCGACAGAAGCTGCAGAACTTCTGAGGCGTTCAAGATGGTCTTCTAAGAAAAGCGGAATTCTTTGTTGGACACGAATAACCTCATAAACACTTTTTCCTTCTAATTGTTGAAAAACTTCTAACTCTTTTGTAGACATTTGTTGATCATTTAGGAAATAACTCGTTTGTTCAACTGTTTCCATCATCATTCCTCCTCGTAATAGTAACACTTATTTCATTCACTCATGAGTTCATCGTTCTTAATCTATTGTAGTTTTAATAACCCTGTGTTAGCAAGCTTTAGTTAGCAAGTGACTTCATTCAATGGTTTCACGTATAATAGAAGAAACAATAGAAGCAAGACCGATCATTTGCGGGAAAAGGACGTGTTCATTTGTTTACTGATATTCAAAAACGATTAGCTGAAAGAGAGCCGAAACCACTTGGGAAACAACGGTATTTCTCTGTTTTGCTGCCGATTATCATGGTGGCAGGCGTTCCTAACCTATTATATGAAGTCCGCAGTCAACACATTTCTCAACCTGGTGAAACCTCTTTTCCAGGCGGAGCAGTAGAAGCTGGTGAAACTTATGAAGCAGCGGCTATTCGGGAAACGATGGAAGAATTGAATCTTCCGTTTGACTGCATTCATATATTAGGTGAGATGGATTATATCGTTAGTGACCAAGTTGTTATCCGTTCTTTTGTGGCTGAACTAAAGGATGTTCAACTTGAGGACATCGTATGCAACGAAGAGGTAGAAGAAGTATTTGCGATTCCATTAGACTATCTATTAACCCATAAACCAACCTATTACACGGTCAGTACTAAATTAGAACATCCAGAAAATTTCCCATATGAATTAATACAAGGAGGGGAAAAGTACGATTGGAAGTCCGGGCACCAAGCCATTGCTTTTTACCATTTGGAAAATCACCAATTATGGGGATATACGGCTGGGTTAACCGCCCGGTTTATAGAATTGCTTAAACTGGAAAATCCAATAGAATGAGGAAATAGGCAGTAAAAGAGGGCTCTTTATCAAATCGTGTTGGTGTCTCTTAGACTGAAATTTCCTTCGGAACTTACGTGTTTGCTTGTAGAAAGCCATGGGACCGCCTGGAGCCCCCTTTGGGTCTCCAGGTTTTCAAGCCTACAAGCAGCCACTATTCCTCCGAAAATTTCAAGATTGTAGTATATAGTCAGTTCACTTACCGACACCCAAAATGATAGAACCTAAAAAAGCAGCTAAAAAGGTCTTTAGCTGCTTTTTTCTGCTTATAGTATTTGAGTTAGATAGACTGTACCTTTTCAGTTGCCTTATTCAGGAATATCCCTTTGCTGATCTGTTCCAGGGGAAGAAGGCATGCTCGGATTATCGATTGGATGATCCCCGCCGAATGTACCGTCAGATTCTTCGAGAGGAATACCATCTACGGTGGAAGATTTTTCATCGTTTTCAGCAGTTGGCACATCTGAGTGAGCTGCTGAAAATTCGCCGACATTCGGAATTGTAGCATCGGTATGGCTTTGGATCGGATCGTGGTTTGTTCTTCTAGTAGATGGTGTTTCCTCGCCGTTTAGAATTTCTTCAACGAGAATCACATACCCACCATGTTTAATCGTTTTATTGTAGCGTTCGGTTGTAGCGTCATCTAAATTGTATTTTCCAAGTGGGTTTTCTGGATCGCCATCTGTAAAGATATCTCTTGCTCTGTCCCACACAGATTTATGATCTTCTTGGGTGACCGTATCCACATCAGCAATCGTCAAGCTTTCGATAGTGCCTTTATTTTCTTTGTAGGTTACTACAGTGATATCATCGGCTGCATAACCTTCGACTAACAAATGTTCCACTTCAGCAGCTGCTTCTTCTACGGATTGATAAGCGCCTTTAAATTTTTTCGGCATACTATTTCCTCCTCATGACTTTTAGTTTTTACATTATTATCATACCAAATAAAGAAAGCGCACCCAAACATAAAGGCTTTTGCAAATTAAGACGGAGAAATGGAAGCGTATCGCTAGACATTTTTCTTCGTTCAGATTACACTGATTATAAAGTGATAACCACTTTAATAAAAGTATAGGAGGAAGAAGAATATGGCTCAAACGAACACTGAAGTACAAGGATTGTTAAACGATATGGTAGCATCTCATGGGGTGTTTATTACGAAACTGTATCAACATCATTTTTATGTACAAGGACCTCACTTCTTTACGCTTCATATAAAATTTGAAGAACTTTATAAAGAAACAACTGAACACTTTGATGAATTAGCAGAACGCTTGATTGCGATCGGCGGCAAACCTTACGCTACGTTAAAAGAATTTTTAGAACACTCTGCTATTGAAGAAAAACCGTATACAGAAAAAGTATCTGCAGAAGAAATGGTGGCTTCTACAGTAGCCGATTACCGCATTCTTTGCGATAATTTAGAAGCTGGTATCAAATTGACTGGCGAAGCCGGAGACGATGTCACACAAGACTTATTGATTGCTTACAAAACAGGCGTCGATAAAAATATCTGGATGCTCCAAGCTTTCCTTGGCAAAGACCCATTAGAAGGCAAATAAAACTTGAACCTTTACTGTTATTAAAGCAGCTGGCTATTTGTCAGCTGTTTTTTTGATGCAAGACAGCAAAGGAATTGAAAACGCAATCGTATCAATTGAATTTTCACATCCTGATTAGTATACTAGTAATTGTACAGACCTTTTGTATTCTATTAAAACTAAGGAGTGGTAAAGTATGAGTAAATTTGTAAAAGGAAGCTATACATCTGTTTCAGAAGCCGAAAGTGCTATTGATGGGTTAGTTGCTGAAGGATACTCGAAAACAGACATCACATTAGTTACGAATAAAGACATGAGCAGTTCTGTTGAAAATGAAGGTGTCGATGTTAAGACTGATACTGATGCCAATCGCGAAGACGAATCTTTTTGGGAAAAAATTAAAAATGTTTTTACTGTGAAAGATTACGATGAATCGGATGATGTGTTGGCAGGCTATCAAGATGATATTGCTAAAGGAAACATCGTTCTTTTAGTTGATGGTGATGAAAACAGAGAAAACACGCTTGATATGGATAACGACACAACCATGACACCGCCGATAGCAGGGGTAAACGAACCTGTTGGTACAACGGATTTTGTTAATCCTGCAATGGGAGCAGACAGTTCGCTGGGAGTTAACCCTTCACTGAATGCAGCAGCCGGAACGATGGGCACCGACGATACGCCGCTGCCGGATGATACCGACCTTGAGGCGGCTGATTTAACGGCTGCACCTCTAACCGATGTTGAGGATCATGCTGGTCATACAAATGAAGACAAAGAAAAAATTCGCTTACAAAAAGAAAAACTAGATGTGCATACCAATGAAGTTCAAACAGGTGAAGTTCATGTAGATAAAAAAGTGACTGAAGAAACCCAAACTGTGGATGTCCCAGTCAAGCATGATGAAATCACGGTAGAACGACATCCGGTCGCTGAAGGAGAAACGGCTGCTGGAGAGGCAGACTTGAAAGACGAATCCTTCACGATTCCTGTCAAAGAAGAACAAATCGAAGTTCACAAACGCCCAGTAGTGACAGAAGAAGTTGAAATCGAAAAAGAAACAAAAGAAAATATGAAACAAGTTTCAGAAACGGTTCGAAAAGAAGATTTGGACATTCACACAGACGGAGATGTTGAAATCGAAGATAACGATAAAAAACCGACTGATCGTCCTTAAGGAACGTTCAGTGGTTGGACGAAAAGCAACGTTAGGCTGAAAAAATAGAAAGTTTAACTCAAAAGGCTAAGCAAAAGGAGTAAGATTCTTTTTGTCTTAGCCTTTTTTTGAGGATTGAATCCTTTTCAAGGCGGCAGATACATTTATTTCACTTACCAATATCAAAAATGATAGAGCTTTTTTGGTATGCCGTTTGTGGTTAAGAGGCCGTCAAAAAGCTTCAGCATATAGCAGATGCACACTCATTTATCAGCAGCAGTTTTTTTCAACAGCTTTTTCCAGCTCTAGTCCATTGCCCTGTAATGATGGTATACTATTTAAGCAGTGTTAATGAAGGAGGAGAACTTGATGGCTAGAGAAAAGAAATTTTCAACTGAAGACATTTATCAAGAAGCTCATTCGCTTTTAATGGCGGTTGGCTATGATAAGTTTTCATTTGGGTTATTGGCAAATTCATTGAGCGTTTCGCGAGCCGCTATCTACAAATACTATACTAATAAAGACGAATTGATTTACGATTATATGATTTCTGAGATGGAGAAAATGGTAGACGATCTTGAGAAATTGGACTGGTTAACCGATTACCCAGCACAGTTTCAGCAATTATTCGCCTTAATTTTTGAGTATGGGGATGTCCATCAAATTTCGTTTATGATTCCCAATAAACAAATAGCAGACGATGAAAAGATGAAAGAAAAGAAGCAACGATCCCAATTGCTTCATAAACGTTTTTTTCAGCAAATTCAATCATTTATCCAAACGGGACAAACTAATGGGTACATTAAAAAAGATATTCCGAAAAGTATCATTATTGAACTTATTTTCCATAGCGTAACAATCCCTGATCGTGTGGGGTTATCACAATCAGAAAGGGCCTATTATCTGCAAGAAATCATTTGCCAAGGAATCTTTGAAAAATAAAGGTGACACAAGTGTAACTTTTAGTTAGAATAGAGTTACAACTTGCAAGTTAGTTTATTTGAAAAGAGGCTATACTAAATGTTTTTAGCATTAAAAGAATTAACGTACTCGAAAGGTCGGTTCATGATGATCAGTTTGATCATCATGTTGATTGCTTGGTTAGTATTTATTTTAGCGGGCTTAGGCAACGGATTATCAGATTTAGGAGCGGCCACATTAAAATATGCTGATGTGGACTATGCTGTCTTTGAAGAAAAGTCTGATTTTGCTTTTTCTAAATCAATGCTGCCTGAATCATTAGCAGATGACGTGATGGAAGAAAAAGGAGTAGAAGCGGTCGCTCCAATAGGAACAGCATCTGCTTCAGTCCGTAAAACTGGCAGCGAACAATCAGAAGCTGCAAAAGTCGATGTTTTACTGGCAGGCATTCGCCCAGGTTCTTTTATGGAACCTAAAGTTACTTCAGGTAATGCACTACAAGCCGACGACCCTTCAGGTGTGATCGTAGATGACTCTTTGAAAAAAGATGGTTTTCAAATAGGCGATACCTTAACCATCAGCGGCTCTGTTGAAGAACTGACTATCGTCGGGTTTACTAAAAATCAAACGTTGAGTCATCAGCCCGTTGTTTTTACATCATTAGAGAAGTTCCGTATGTATAAATATGCTGCTCCAGGTTCGGATAACGGCATTAAAGATGTCGTGAATAGTGTGATGGTTCAAGGGAAAGATGTCGATCCTGAAAAACTTGAACAATCGATCGATGGCATTGAAGTTGGGACTAAAAAAGAAACCATCAATGCAGTACCAGGTTATACAGCAGAAAATGGAACCATTATGATGATGTTAGGTTTCTTGATCGTCATTTCAGCAATTGTGATTGCCGTTTTCTTCTATATATTAACCAATCAAAAAGCTCACCAATTTGGAGTGATGAAAGCTATCGGCGCAAGCAACTGGTTTGTGATCAAATCTGTGATTTCGCAAGTCTTTATCTTATCATTGATCAGTATCTTGATTGGCGTGGGATTGACTTACGCAACAGCGGCTATTTTGCCTGATTCCATGCCCTTTAATTTAGAAGGACAATTGGTCGTTACGTATAGTTTGATTTTATTGTTGATCAGTGTGGCCAGTTCGTTGTTTTCTGTATTGAAAATTGCCAAAATTGACCCACTAACAGCTTTAGGGAGGGTGGAATAATGACAGGATTACAATTAATTAATGTTTCAAAACAATATAAAGAAGGCGAATTTAAGACGACGGCGTTGAATCAAGTCTCTTTAACAGTGGAGCCGGGCGAGTTCGTTGCGATCATCGGTCCTTCAGGTTCTGGAAAAAGCACCTTTTTATCGATTGCCGGTGCTTTATTGCAACCTTCCCAAGGTGATGTTCTGATCAACGGGGTCAATATCTCAACGTTAAAAGAAAAACAATTATCGGAAATCCGTTTGAATCAAATCGGATTTATTTTACAAACGTCAAATCTTATTCCTTATTTAACGGTTTTAGATCAATTGCTGGTAGTGAAGAAAATGAAGGGTTCTGTTGCTGCAAGCGACAAATCCTATGCAGCAGACCTATTAAAAGATTTAGGCTTAGAACACAAACTCAAAAAATATCCCAATGAATTGTCTGGCGGAGAACGGCAAAGAGTAGCAATCGCTCGTTCCTTTATGAATGATCCGGATATTATTCTGGCAGATGAACCAACGGCTAACCTAGACACCAATAGAGCTTATGAAGTGGTGAAGTTAATCGCTGAAGAAGTTAAAGCTCGGAATAAAGCGGCGATCATGGTAACACATGATGAACGAATGTTAGTAGATTGTGACCGCGTCTTTCGAATTGAAGATGGTTTGCTGACACAAGCATAAGAAACAATTTTGAAAAAACGATTCATCGTTAACTAGTGACGAATAAATTTCTATGGTAAGATACTGTAATGGATTCTTGGCTTTTTATAAGCTTGAGAGAATCTATTGCAGTCTTATTATAAGGAGTTGGAAAACAATTGGGAAAGAAGAAGTTGGGTTTGGTGCCCAAGCTTTTATTAGCTATTATATTAGGTATTATTTTCGGACAACTGTCGATGCTGCCTGATTTTGTTATTCAGATTGCCGTAACGATTTCGAGTTTATTCAGCAATTTTTTGTCTTTTATTATTCCATTAATGATCATCGGGTTTGTGGTTATCGGCATTGCTGATTTGGCACAAGGGGCCGGTAAATTGTTAGGCGTGACCACGCTGATCGCTTACAGCTCTACGTTGTTGGGAGGGTTCGCAGCTTATTTTGTGGCTACCCATCTATTTCCTTTGTTTATTAATAGTGATCTCAGCACAGCGATACAAGGAAGTGCTCCAGGATTGGAGCCCCTGTTTACGATACCTTTAGAGCCGATGCTGGATGTAACTTCAGCGATTGTTTTTTCTTTTATGTTTGGCATCAGCATTTCATGGATGAGAAGCCAAAATAAAGGGGAAACCATGTACCATTTATTTGGTGAATTTAACTTGATCATTACTAAGGTCTTGAGCACAGTTGTGATTCCAGGGTTGCCATTTTATATTTTTGGGAATTTTGCAAATTTAAGTTATGCTGGTTCTGTATTCACTATTTTATCTGTTTTTTGGAAAGTTTTTGCGTCTGTGATTGCGATGCAGCTCACTGCAGTGGCTTTGTTTTTTATTATTGCTGGTTTGTATGCCAAAAAGAATCCCTTTACTTTGATGAAGAATCAAGTGCCGGGGTATGTGACGGCTATTGGAACCCAGTCCTCTGCAGCAACGATTCCAGTAAATCTTGAAGTTGCTAAAAAAAATGGGGTGTCCGCTCAAATCCGTGAATTTGTGATTCCTTTAGGTGCCACGATTCATTTATTGGGCAGCATTATTACCATCATTTCCTGCGTAACAGCTGTGTTGCTGATGTATGATTTGCCGCATCAATTCGGCATGATAGCTGGTTTTGTTGCTATGTTGGGCATTGCGATGGTGGCAGCTCCTGGAGCACCTGGCGGCGGGATCATGAGTGCTTTACCCTTTTTGACTATGGTAGGAATCGATCCCACAGGCACAATCGGAAATCTGTTGGTAACTCTGTATCTGACACAAGACAGTTTTGGAACAGCGGCCAATATCTCAGGAGATAACGCTATTGCTGTTATCATAGACAAAATCTACCATAAGTATATTTTACAAAAAAACGACTCTGTTTCCGTTTCTGTGGAAAATGAATCATAAAAAATGGAACTTTTGAAACACATAAATTATGTGGGATAGAAAGGGAACGGAACAGCTTAGTTACTGTATTATTTCTCTTATTTGAGGTATAATTTAGAACAATCTGCTTTGTTCACCATATTATTAATTGTAATTATGACTAGAAGGATTATAATGTAAAATAGAGTTTAAAATTATATGAATTAAAAGATCTTAATAAATAGAAACATTAAGGTTAGAAAATGGAGGAGGTTTTTTAAGTGAGCTTTGATATTGTTTCACTTGCTCGGTTTCAGTTCGGTATGACAACAATTTTTCACTTTTTCTTTGTTCCCTTGTCAATCGGATTAGGATTATCTGTTGCTATTATGGAAACAATGTATGTCATCAAAAAAGATGAAATGTACAAAGATATGGCGAAATTTTGGGGAAATATATTCTTGTTAAGTTTTGCAGTTGGGGTAGTGACCGGTCTGATCCAGGAGTTTCAGTTTGGAATGAACTGGTCGGATTACTCTCGTTTTGTTGGAGATATTTTTGGATCATTGTTGGCCATGGAAGCTTTGATGGCGTTTTTCTTGGAATCAACTTTTATCGGCCTATGGATATTCGGCTGGGACAAATTCAGCAAAAAAGTTCATGCTTTGTTTATGTGGCTAGTTGTTGTAGGAGCGATGTTATCAGCTTTTTGGATCTTAGTAGCGAACAGCTTCATGCAACACCCAGTCGGCTATGAAATCAATAATGGCCGGGCCGAATTAAACGATTTTGGGTTATTGTTATCCAATCCGAAAGTTTGGTATGAATTTACACACGTATTGTTTGGGGCAGTCTTGCTTGGCGGATTCTTTGTAGCTGGACTTGCAGCGTTTAGATTGATTGCTAAAAAAGATATTGAATTCAACAAGAAATCTCTAAATTTGGGATTGATTATTGGTTTAGTCGGAACAGTTTTATCTATTGGTGCTGGAGATTTGCAAATGAAAGCATTGGTAGAAGATCAGCCAATGAAATTTGCTGCAACTGAGGGTCTCTATGAAGACTCAGGAGATCCCGCTTCTTGGACTTTAGTAGGTTGGCAAGATACAGACAAAAATGAATCTGTTTGGACACTTGAGGTTCCTTATATGTTAAGTATCTTATCTTATAATAAACCTGAAGGCAGCGTTCGGGGAATGAATACGATCAATCAAGAATTAATTGCTGAATACGGCGATAGAAATTATTATCCGCCCGTTAAAACCATGTTCTGGAGTTTTAGAATCATGGCCGGCAGCGGAGCATTCTTGGCGTTAATAGCTGTAGTAGGTTTATGGTTCAGCAAACGCAAAAAAACGTTATGGGATATGAAGTGGTTGCTGTACATCATTGGTTTCAGCATGTTTATTCCCTTTATTGCAAATACAGCTGGTTGGTTAGTGACTGAATTAGGACGTTATCCGTGGACTGTTTACGGACTATATACAATTGCCGACAGTGTTTCGCCGAACGTTTCTGCAGCTTCATTGCTGACAAGTAATATTATTTACTTCTTGCTGTTTTCTATTCTTGGAGGCGTTATGGCTTACTTTGTAAGAAAAGAAGTAAAACATGGACCGTATCATATTCAAGAAAGCGAAAATGAAATCAACAGAAAAAATGATGACCCGTTTGAAAAGGAGGCGTTTAAATAATGGCTGATATGAGTGGATTACAATTCTTTTGGTTTCTATTGATTGGTGTGTTATTTGCCGGCTTCTTCTTCCTTGAAGGTTTCGATTTCGGTGTAGGAATGTCGACCCGTTTACTAGCGAAAGACAAAGCCGAACGTGAACAGCTGGTTGGAACGATTGGACCCGTTTGGGATGCCAATGAAGTTTGGCTGATCACTGCTGCAGGAGCAATGTTTGCGTCTTTTCCACATTGGTATGCATCTTTATTTAGTGGGTATTACCTTATTTTGCTGACTATTTTATTCGGTTTGATTATCCGAGGAGTTTCTTTTGAATTCCGGAGCAAAATGGAAGGACAAAAAGGACGTGAGCTATGGGATTGGACGTTATTTATTGGAAGCGTCATTCCTCCGTTCTTCTTTGGCTTAATGTTCACAAGTATGGCTGCGGGTATGCCGATTGATGAAAAAGGCAATATGGTCGCAACTTTTACAGATTACTTTACGCCATTTTCAATTATGGGAGCCTTGGTCTTAACACTGCTGTGCTTCTTGCATGGTTTGAACTATATCGGTTTAAAAACTATTGGAGATGTGCATACACGAGCGATCGAGTATGCGAAAAAATTGTATATCGTGCTGTTCGTAGGGCTGGCGGCATTTGTAGCCTTGCTTTATGTATCAACAGACTTCTTCGAACTCCAAACGACGGCAACGACTGTAATCGTCGCGTTGATGGTTGTGTTAAGTATTTTAGCAACTTATGGAGTATACAACGGAAAAGAATTTTTAGCTTTTTTCACTAGTGGTTTTACGATCATTAGTTTAGTTGCTTTGTTATTCTTTGGTTTATTCCCGCGTGTGATGGTCAGTTCGATTGCTTCAGCAAATGATATCTTGATTGTTAATGCTTCAAGTACACCATATACACTGAAAGTAATGACTTGGTTGTCATTGACGGTATTGCCATTTGTGTTGGCTTACCAAGGATGGACGTATTATGTATTTAAAAATAGAATCAAGAAAGATGACGTGGTGAAATATTAATTATGATGGATAAACGTTTAATGGGTTTATCTGGCATGAAAAAGATTATGATATTGCTTGCAGGGATTTCTTTCCTGCAAGCTTTTATGATTATTTTTCAAGCTCGATTTTTAGCCCTTTCAATTACCGGTTTATGGAACGGTGAAGGATTAGCAGCGCAAACTCAAGCGATACTAGTCTTTTTCTTAGCTTTCGTAGGCCGTCATTTTTTAACTTTGATACGCGAACGCCTGCTTGATAAGTTTGCTTATCAAAAAGGGAAAGAATTAAGAAAAGAATTATTGAATCAAGTTTTTTCTTTAGGGCCAAAATTAGTGCAAAAATCGGGCACAGGAAACGTCGTTACAATGGCTTTAGAAGGCATTCGTCAAGTGGAGAACTACATTACGTTATTCCTTGCTAAGCTGATGAACATGATGATCATTCCTTGGCTGGTTTTAATTTATGTTTTCACACTAGACGTAGATTCAGGGATTACAATGATTGTTGTTTTTCCGATCATCATTCTTTTTATGGTGATTTTAGGCTATGCAGCTCAAGAAAAAGCTAACCGGCAATACGCCACTTATAAAGTGTTGTCGAATCACTTTGTCGATGCTTTGCAAGGCCTGGAGACATTAAAATTATTAGGATTGAGTAAACGATATAGCAAGAACGTTCATAATGTTAGTGAAAGTTATCGCAAAGCTACAATGAGCACATTGAAAGTAGCGATCATGTCCACTTTTGCATTAGATTTCTTTACAACATTATCAGTAGCTTTGATAGCTTTAACGCTAGGGTTACAATTATTAGAAGGTGCTATGTTGTTGCTGCCGGCTTTAACGGTACTTATCTTAGCTCCAGAATTTTTCTTGCCCGTAAGAGAATTTTCTAGTGATTACCATGCAACGTTGGATGGTAAAAATGCGATGGGAGCTATTTTAGATATTTTAGAAGTTGACGTTCCGACGAATACAGAAGTCTTGCCAGCCGAAAAAGCAAATTGGGACGAAACGAGCGAATTGATTATCAAGGACTTAAATGTTACTCATGATAAGCAGCATCAAAATGCTTTGTCTGATATCAATTTTAGCTGGAAAGGGTACGGAAAGATTGGTTTGATTGGAGCAAGCGGTTCAGGAAAGTCTTCTTTTATTGATACGATTGGAGGATTCCTGCAACCGAGTGAAGGAACGGCTATTGAAATAAACGGTGTGGAAGTGCCGCATTTTTCACAGCGAAATTGGCAAAAAGAAATTATTTACATTCCGCAAAAGCCCTATCTTTTCCACGATACACTAGCGAATAATATTCGGTTTTATATGCCGGAAGCAAGCGATGAAGCCGTCTTACACGCTGCTGAAAAAGCTGGTTTGTCTGGATTCATTGAAGAGCTGCCTAAAGGGTTAGCGACTTTGATTGGAGAAAGCGGACGAATGATGAGTGGCGGACAAGCGCAACGGGTTTCGATTGCTCGAGCATTCCTTGATCCCGAACGAAAAATTTTATTGTTTGATGAACCCACGGCTCATTTGGATATTGAAACAGAAGTGGCTTTAAAAGAAAGTATCTTGCCATTGATGGAAAAACATTTAGTCTTCTTTTCAACTCACCGGTTACATTGGACAAATGAAATGGATTATATTTTAGTGCTGGATCATGGTCGAATAGTCGATGCAGGGACTCATGAAGAATTGCTGGCTGAAAATGGAGCTTATGTGGATTTAATGAATCAAATGAGGGGGGAGAAGCCGCATGAATAAAAATAAGTTAACTGAAATGCGCGCTACTTTCGCCAATGATACCTGGGTAAAACCATTTATGGCGAAGTACCGGAAGTTATTGCATCTAGTTTTGTTTTTAGGGTTTATGACTTTATTTAGTGCAAGTGCGTTAATGTTTGTTTCAGGGTTCTTGATCAGCAAATCTGCTAGTATACCTGAAAACATTATGCTGGTTTACGTACCGATTGTTTTGACCCGTGCATTTGGGATCAGTCGTCCCGTTTTTCGTTATATCGAACGATTGACCAGCCACAATTGGGTCTTGAAAATGACATCTGATTTACGCCTCAAGCTGTACCGTTCGCTTGAGCAAGATGCTGTATTTATTAAGAATAAATACAAAACAGGGGATATCTTAGCCGTATTGGCAGAAGATATCGATCACATTCAAAATCTTTATTTAAGAACGATTTTCCCTATTTTGATTTCTTGGGGCATTTACATTGCTGTGATTATTGGGTTAGGTCTATTCTCTCTTCCCTTTGCATTGTTAATGATGCTGATGTTGGCAGTTGTAGCCATCTTATTGCCGCTTGTTTCTTTGCTAGTTAATGGAGCAAGAATGGCTGCGCAAAAAACAGCCAGAAATGGCTTATATGATCAATTGACCGATGCTGTTTTAGGAGTTGGCGATTGGTTATTCAGCGGACGGAAAAACGATTTTCTGAAAAGTTATGAAAGCAGTGAACAAGCTGTCCGGGAAGAAGATTACCGAATCAAACGTTTTGATCGAACACGTGATTTTCTGCTGCAAGTTACATTTGCTATTATTGCAGTTGCTGTTTTGATTTGGACAAGTACTGTTTTTCAGGGTGAACAAGGTGGAGCAGCCAATTGGATCGCTGCATTTGTTTTAGCTGTTTTTCCTTTAGTCGATGCGTTTGCGACGGTTCCAAGCGCTGCTTCAGAATTAACGATTTATGAAGATTCGGTCAAACGCATGAATGCTTTGCCTAAAATAAAAGAAGACGAGTCTGACGATTCATCACATGCGATTGCCATTGCTAAGTTAAATGAACAGTCTTTCCGAGAAATACGGATGGATCAAGTTTCATTCTCTTATGAAACAGGTTCAAAGTTGATTGTGGATGAGTTCACGCTTGCGATTCCAAAAGGCAAAAAAATAGCTATTTTAGGAAAGAGCGGAGCAGGAAAAAGCACCATTGGAAAAATGCTTCGAGGCGATTTGATTCCACAAAAAGGCAGCGTCACTTTAAACGGTGTGCCAACGAGTGAACTTGGAGATGACATTTCGAAATGGGTCGGGGTTATCAACCAAAACCCGCATCTGTTCGATACGTCTGTCTTAAACAATGTTCGTTTAGGAAATATTGAAGCGAGTGATGAAGCAGTTATCGAAGCTCTTTATCAAGTAGGACTAGGCGACATGATAGCTGCTTTGCCAGAAGGATTCCATACTTCTGTAGAAGAAGCAGGTGGACGCTTTTCGGGTGGAGAAGGGCAACGCTTAGCGTTGGCTCGAATCTTGCTTCAAGATACGCCTATTGTGTTGTTAGATGAGCCAACAGTCGGTTTGGACCCTATTACGGAACAAATATTGTTGGATACACTCTTTACTGTTCTAAAGGACAAAAGCATTATTTGGATCACCCATCATCTTCAAGGGGTGGACCAAATGGATGAAGTTGTATTTATTGAGAATGGGAAAATTGAAATTCAAGGAACACCACAAGAATTATTAGCAGAAAATGCACGCTATCAACGTCTCTATCGTCTAGACCGAGGAGAGTAAGCAAAAAAGCGGGACCCTATCAAAACGATAGGGTCCCGCTTTTTTAATAATCTCGGTGGAGGAGTTGTTTAGTTAACTGGTAAAGAACGGCTTTTTCAGGACGTTCCGGTAAAAGCCGGATGGCTTTTAATGCTTTATCGGTATAGCGTTTCGCTAATTGTTTAGCTTCATCTACACCACCGTATTGACTAACCAAATCAGAAACGATTTGAACATCTTCATCAGACATATTCGGACCTTTCGATAAGAAGGGGTCGAACTTTTTTTTGTTTCCTCTTAGTGCCAAAATAAGAGGAAGCGAATAGACGCCTTGTTTCATATCTTCTAAAACAGGTTTTTTTAACGATTCACTATCTTTAGTGTAATCTAAAACATCATCTAATATTTGAAAAGCAATACCAATATTGTGGCCGATATGCTGGCTGCTGGTTGTGACGGCTAGGTTAGCTTGACCGATTTTAGCTCCTTGAAGACAGCTTAAAGAAAAAAGCTGGGCTGTTTTCCCGTTAATATTCCTGAGGTATTGCCGCAAAGTAATTTCGGTGTTGTAGCGTAGGTGCATTTGATCCAGTTCACCAAGCAAAATGCGTTTCATCACAAAAGCGTTCAACCGGATAGTGGAGAGAGATTCGGTTGAGTCTGCAATTAAGCCGAAATAGACAGCAAATAAAAAATCTCCAGTATAAACAGCAATATCTTTTCCATACTTTGATTGAACTGTCGGACTGCCGCGTCTAGTAGGAGAGTCGTCAATGATATCATCATGTACCAAGGTAGCCATATGCAAAATCTCTAATGAGGCTGCGGCATGGGTGATTTGTTTGTGATTTTGTGTTTTGGTGTTTCCAAAACGGGAGAATAAGATGAAGTAAGCAGGTCGTAAAAGTTTTCCGCCCGAACGCAGTAAGTCAAAGATAACCTGTTCAACTTCCTTGTTTCGTATATGAACCTTTTTTTCCATCACTGCATAGCTTTCAGCTAATTCGTCTTTAATTTCTGGGAAATCATCCCACATAGAATGAATCGGCATAGCTGTATCCCTTTCAAGTAGAATCCACGATTCTATTTTTAAATTTTGACCATAATACTGATTATATCACAAACCCGAATTTTATCGTATGGTTAAGTTTAAGTCAATAAAGTTCAGCAAAAAAGAAAATTCAGAAACTCTGTGAAATTTAGAAATAAAGAAATAAAATCTGCTGTTTTCTATTGACTTTTTTATGGTTGAGGCGCATAATTGCACGGTTGTAAATGATATGGAAATGGAAAGAACAACCTGTTAAATTGAACTTATTTACCGTCTAAGGCTGCTTATAAGGGAAAACTTTAGCTAAACACGTGAAAAAAATACGAAGAAATAAGCAGTTCTTCAAGGTGATTCATTTGTGTAGTGAAAAATTAAACCATTTACGAGTTTGTGAAAAGTTCGTTTTTAAGGATTTAATTAGAAATCTCGCTTAAAAAAACGTTTTCTTTCCTGCAAGAGGTTTAATGATTGAAATTAGTCCTTATATGCAGTACAGTAGGCTTTATGCGGCTGTCTTTGGAGGGCCTTTTTGTGGCGAGGTTGACTTTAAGAATCTCTGATCTGTAAGAGAAAAGTGAACAAGAGAGCATGGTTGATGACAAATTGATATAATTAAGGGGATGAGTCGTTGGGAAAAAGGTGAAATAAGTTACATGAATTGCCTTTTGTTTAATTTAGATCGTTTCAGTACGGGTGCGCCTTAACTGAATAAGCGCAAATGAAGCTTTCTTAGCTACCCAAATGAAACTTGTACTTTTAATTCCCTAGTGAAAAATCGAATAGGGTGTCAAGGTTCTAGACTCACAAAATGAAGAGATTTGGTTTTAGTGAGTCATGAGAATGGTTAATTTAGACATGTTCGTCTAAAAAAATGGAAATTGAAATGAAAATAAAGAATGTGGATAAAGAAAGTGAGAGAAAGAATATGAGCAAAACAAACGTTGTTATTTTAGGTGCAGGTTATGCAGGACTTAGAGCTTTGAGAAGTCTTCAAAGCAAACGATTAGATATAGATATCACTCTTGTGAATAAAAACGAATACCACTATGAAGCAACATATCTACACGAAGTAGCCAGCGGAGCGCATGCTGCTGAAAGAATCAGCTACCCAATCAAAGATGTTGTAACCCCAAAACGAACTAATTTTATTCAAGACACTGTTGTAGTAGTCAATAAAGACGAAAAGACAGTTGAATTAGAAAAAAACGGCACTATTTCATTTGACTATTTGATCTTAGCACTAGGCTTTGAATCAGAGTCATTTGGAATCAAAGGTGTTGACGAGTTTGGTTTGCCGATGGTCGATATTGAAACGTCAAAAGCAGTTGACGAACACTTACGGAAACAATTCGAAAAATACAATGAAACAAAAGACGAATCTTATTTAAGCATTGTCGTTTGTGGAGCAGGGTTTACAAGTATTGAATACATTGGAGAATTAACGCTTCAAATGCCGAAATTGGTCAAACAATATAATGTACCGGCTGAAAAAATACAAATCACTTGTATTGAAGCGATGTCTAATTTATTGCCAATGTTCGATAAAGAACTATCTGACTACGGTATCGAAATATTGAAAAAACGCGGTGTTAAATTCTTTGTTGGAACGCCGATCAAAGAGCTTACAGCTGACACTGTAATCTACGAAGAAGCTGGAGAATTAAAATCAGTTAAAGCGAAAACGATTGTTTGGACAACTGGAGTTCGCGGCAGCAGCATTGTCGAACGCTCAGGTTTTGAACAAAGACGTAACCGCGTAATGGTAGAAAATGATTTAACGGCTCCAGGTTATCCAGAGATCTTCATTATTGGAGACTGTTCAGCCGTAATGGATAGTAAAACCAACCGTCCATTCCCGCCAACTGCTCAAATTGCTTTGAAACAAGGAGTCAGCGCTGCTAATAACCTAGAAGCCAAATTGAAAGGAACTGCCATCAAACCATTCACATTTACTTCTTTAGGAACAGTTTGTTCTATCGGCAATACTGAAGCAATCGGAGAAGTTATGGGCCGCAACTTAAAAGGCTACCCAGCATCGGTTATGAAAAAAATAATCGGAGACCGTTCGTTAATGATGACAGGCGGAGTGGGAATCACTGCTAAAAAAGGCCGTTTTGACTTTTTCCGTTAAACTGACTAGAAGAATCTAAAAAACAAAAAAGTCACCCGTCATATAGCGGGTGGCTTTTTTTCTATCTAAAAATCGTTTGAAAACAGCGTTATCCAAGGTCTTTTCCAATAAGTTCTTCAAATAAGTCATAGATTTTTTTATTAGCTTTTTTTAACGAAATAGGACGATAATCTTTATCTAAAAAACAATGATTGCTTTTTCCAGCAGCTTTTAGTTCGCCAGTTGCTTTATCGGTGATTTGATAAGAAATGGTCATTCTGATGCCATTAAAGGTTTCTACTTTTGGTAAGATCAAGACCGTTTGGTTGTAGCGCACCATTGATGTGTAATCACAAGAAATAGCTAATACAGGAACGATGATGCCTTCTTTTTCCATCTGATCGTAGCCAAACCCCACTTCATCCAGCAAGCTGGTTCTTGCTTCTTCAAACCAACGAATGTAATTTGAGTGGTGAATAATGCCCATTTGATACGTTTCATAATATTGTGCTTTGTGTTCGTATTGAGATAAGTTCTTTTTCACAATGTGATCCTCACTTTAATCTAGTTAGTTTTTTCAGGTATCAAGCAAAAGAAGACAAACGAATCGCTTAGGTAGAAGCAGCTTCAGACATTAATTGCGGCAGGTACCCTGAAGAAATCCGTGCTGCTAGCTGTGATTTTGTCTGTTCATCTGTGAAAGCATAAGCGAGTGCATCTAAATTTATTTTTTGCATCAAAGCATAATCCAATCCGAAATGGTTGTGCAGCAGTAAGTACTCGTCTGTCAAAGTTGTATTGGAAACAGTCCGATTATCGGTATTGATGCTGACTTTTAATCCAGCATCAATAAATTTTCTGAAAGGATAGTCTTCCCAGCTGTTAACGGTTTTTGTTTGCAAGTTGCTAGTTGGACAAATTTCGAGTAAAACATTTTTATCTATGCAAAACTGAATCGTTTCTAGACTGTCCTTAACGGCTATCCCATGTCCAATTCGAACGGCTCCTAAAAGAATCGAATCGCGTACATTTTGTGCACATCCACATTCACCAGCATGAGTGGTGATCGGAATCGCATATTTTTCTCCAAGCTGGAAAAAATCCTCAAATTCAGCCGGAGGATAATCTTTTTCATTTCCGGCTAAATCAATCCCAGCAACTCCTTTTTTTAGGAATGTTCGTGCCGCTTCCACTACTGAAAGATTATCTGCCAATGAATCGCCGCGCATGCCGCACAACAATAAGTTGCTTTTGACATGAAAGTTTTTTTCAGCTTTAGCCAACCCTTTTAGAATGGCTTCAATAACAGCGTCGCAACTCAAACCATTTCGAGTAGACAACAAGGGTGCATAACGAATCTCAATGTAAAGGATATTTTCCTCCGCAGCTTGTTCAACCACATCATATGCAGCTGTTTCCAGCGCTTTTTCAGTTTGGAGACAATCTAATACGGGATCAAAACAAGTTAAGTACTCTTCTAAATTTTTGCACTCTTCTGGCGCTTGCAAAAGCTGCTTCAGTTCTTGTTCTCCTGAGGGCAATGGGTATCCTTGTTCCTCGGCAATTTTTCTTAAGGTAGCAGGACGAATTGAACCGTCAAGATGGCAATGCAATTCAATTTTAGGTAATTTTTTTAATATAGCGTGTTGCATGAAGTCACTCCTGACACAAAGATAGTGGGTTTGAGAAAGGCTATGTACTGATTTAAAAAAAACGATTTACTGGGAAAGAATGGTTTAAGAGGCATTATAGCATAGTTCAGCTATTTTGTGTGCACATATGCAATTGCTGTTCAAAATCATAAAAATTAAAAAAGAAAGCCCAGAGCAGAAACAGCTTAGCTGATTTTTCTCTGGGCTTTCAATGATGAGTAAGTAATGAAGAATCAAACTTCTGTAAGTGCCAGTAGTTCATTGGGAATTTCTTGAACAGAGGCTAAGTATTCATATAATGAACCGACATATACGGAACGGAATATAGGCAAAGCTGCCAAATCTTGGGGAGTGACAAAATGGATTTCTTTTTGAAAGTCGTAAATGGTACTTTCATCTAATAAAGTAGCAACAAATTGAGAACAGAAAAAAGCATCATTGCGTTTAAAATCGATTTTAAGTGCTAACGTTATAAGTCCTAATAAATTATAATGGTACATATTTTTCGTTTGTTCGTAATACTGAATCAAATCGGCGATCAGCGCAAATTGTTCAGCGGTCACATCACAAGAATGAATACTGCATTGTGCTCGTAGAAAGTAATCCCGAGATAAATCTTCTTGAATAAAACCGGCATTAAAGGGATTGCGAGGACGTTTGCGTCCGAAACTATAGATATCCTTTAAAGTCGGGTCTAACGCAAGCGAAGCATGATTGTATTCAGCTCTAGTATAAAGCTTGATTGTTCTGGAAAATAATGTATTTGTATCTGTTAAAACGAGATAAATTTTCATAAAAAAACCTTCTTTTCTTAATTTCACAACCGCATCGAAACTCACTAAGGTAGAAATGAATCGATCCTACTAACTAAAAATTATAAGTTCATTCTAATCTCACTATCCGGAATCAGCAGAAGCCTTGTTTTAGTATACACTATCCCATTTTTTTTACCATAGTTCTTTAGACGGAGAAGAGAATAAAACAGCAGCCGCCGACCGGAATCCACCCAACTTTATCCATAATTGTTTTTTTCTTTGAAACTATTTTGGACGGCTGTTTTTCCGCATAACTGTAAAGGAACGTTAACCTGCAAGGGGTATTGTTTGCAAAAATAAAAAAAAGAGTATAATATAGAACTTAGCAACGGAGTTTTTAATCTGTTCGCCATTTATTTTTAATGTTATTTGAAAGGAAGGTTGGAAATGAGCCGAAAAAGGAAAATTCCAATTGTGAGTGCCGCAGATGAAAATTATGCACCGTATCTGAGTGTAATGATGATGAGTTTGCTCGAAAACTTAGCAAATGACGTTGAAGTGACGTTTTACATTATCGATGACCATATCTCGGCGGATAGCAAAGAAAAGTTGAACCAAGTAGTTTCCAATCAACCAGCTACTATTAGCTATTTAGAAGTGGATTCCGACTTGTACGCAGATGTGTTAGAGAGTGATCATATTACTCAAACTGCTTACTACCGCATCTCTTTACCTGATTTACTAGCAGATAAACATTATGAAAAAGTCCTTTATATCGATTGCGATGTTTTAGTGCAAGCAGATATTTCGGAACTATACGATACAGACATTGGCGATAACGTCATTGGCGCCGTTATCGATCCAGGACAAGCACTTGTTTTAGGCCGGTTAGGAGTTGAAACAGAAGATTATTACTTCAATTCAGGACTGATGCTAATGGATTTAGACAATTGGCGAAAAGCGAATATTACAGAAAAAACACTAACTTTCTTACAAGAAGAAGATGAAAAAATTATTTATCATGACCAAGATGCATTGAACGCGATTGTTTATGAGAAATGGTTTCCGCTTCATCCTAAATGGAACCTCCAAACGTCTTTATTATTCGAAAGACATCAACCGCCAACAGAACAATATGCGAAATGGTACAAAGAAGCCATTCAAAAGCCCTCAATCATTCACTTCACTGGCCATGATAAACCTTGGAATTCAGAGGAATATCATCCTTACACTGAACTTTACCTAGAAGAATTAGCGAAATCACCGTTTCATTTAAAAGAAACTGAGAAAGAATCAACTAAATAATAATTAAAAAAATTATTTTCTAAAGATTAAATAAGCCTCGTTTTAGAGGCCTTTCTTTAATGTACGTTCATTTTAGAAAGTATGATTTTTTTGAAGGAGGAAGCATTATGTTTGATTCAAAAAATATAACGATTGTGTCATCCAGTAATGAAGCTTTTGTGCCGCACTTAGCTACGCTTTTTCTTTCACTATTAGTCACGAAAAAGCCAGATACGACGCTGCATTTTTATGTGATCGATGACAATATTTCATTAAACTCAAAATTTTTATTAAACCGGACTGTGAATAAATACAATGCTCGGATCAGTTATTTAACGATTGATGCCTCAGAATTTGACAATGTGGTAGAAAGCGATCGTATCCCTAAAACTGCTTATTACCGCATATCGATTCCAAACCTTTTAAAAGACACGCCGCGTGCCATTTACCTTGATTGCGATATGATTTGTCTAGAAGACATCCAAACGCTGTGGGAGCTCGACTTGGGCGAAAACTTGCTGGCAGCTGTGGAAGATTCGGGCTTCCATGATCGGTTGAATTTGATGGGGATTCAATGCAAATCGGATACGTACTTTAATTCAGGGATGATGGTAATGGATTTAGAAAATTGGCGTAAAGAAAAAATTACGGAACAAGCCTTTGCGTTTATCGACGAGCACCCTGATTTATTGCGTTTCCATGACCAAGATACTTTAAATGCGATTTTACATGACCGGTGGTTGGAATTGCATCCTCGCTGGAATGCTCAAACCTATTTGATGTTGGAAGAGAAAGAACATCCAACTGCTCTTGGACAATCCCAATGGGAGGAAGCGAAAGCTGATCCAGCTATCGTCCATTTTTGCGGACATGAAAAACCATGGCATGAAAATTCTGTTCACCCTTACCGGGAAACGTACTTTGCCTTACGCAATCAAACGACCTTCCCAGTTGCTGCTCCCGCAAAAGATGTCAAACAGGTCAAATAAGCGGCAAGCTAGTTTTTTTGATGGATAACTAAAAAAATGGAGCTGAGATCAATGTCCCAGCTCCGTTTTTTATATGAAGGATTTTAAAAAAATAAGTTCTAAAAAACAAGCACCAAAAAGTACAATGAAGCTTTGAGATCTACCAAACGCATGGCAGCTTAAAGCGGTCATGCGTTTTTCAATTCAAAGGACAGTTCTTAAGCAGTCTTTAACTGCTTTTTTGTAAAAAGCTAGAGGGTGGTTGGCCGTAATATTTTTTGAACAGCTTGCTGAAATATAAAGCATCCTCATAGCCAACCAAATGAGAAATTTCTTTAACGGTGATGTCTTTTTCAGTTTCCATTAAAGCTTTTGCTTGGTTTAAGCGGATTTTAATCAAATGATTGATTGGAGAATCACCTGTTTCTTCTTTAAAGATACGAGAAAGATTGGCGGGGCTGATAAAGTGTTCTTGAGCTAAGCTGTTTAAAGTAATGTCTTCTATATAATGGCCTTCCAAATAGAGAATGATCTCGTTGACGATTTGTTGTTTTTCCTGTTCTTCGGCTGTTAGCGCCGACGTTAAATGGTGTGCGGAAAGAGTATTTTTGTCTCGTAACAAAAACACGATGAGCCTCATAACTAACGTTTTTAGCATCAGTTCATAACCAGCCTGACTAGTTGAACGTTCTTTAATGATCTCGCGACAAATAGCAAAAAAATCTTTGTTGTAGTCGTTCAATCGAATGATTGGAGATTCAACGGGAAAATAGTCTTTTGGGAAACGATCTAAATTTACATTGCGAAAACCGATATGGATTTGAGTGTTTTCTACCCCTGCTGGAGCTTGTTCATGGTGACTGACGCCGGGATTGAATAATAGAATCGTTTCTTCTTTTAAATGAACCTCTTGGTTTTCAATCGTATAAAAAGTTTCGCCTTCAACAAGGATCGACATTTCTAAGAAGTCATGATGGTGTTTTTTACTCGTTGAAGGGCCAGTGGTAGTGACATCAAAAACATATAAAATTTCAGGGTTAAACGTTTTCACATTCATTTTCAACATCTTTTTACCTCCCAAATCAACACGTACTGATACTCAAGATTATAAAGTATCTAGAAAGGCAGCGCAATCATTCAGCTTTACACCATCTTAAGCATAATGGAGGGTTCGTTATTTACTCCATCTATTTTGAGAAAAATGACCATTCTTTTTAAAAGGAGTTTCCCTTATGCTTAAATTAAATAAACAATTTAAAAGGAGGCCATAAATATGGGAAGTATTAAATGGGTCTGGAAATACATCAAACCGAATAGATGGAAAATGTTCTTCGCCACGATTTTAGTTATTGTGGTCGCGTTGTTGAATATTGTTTCTCCATTAATAGGTGGGATGCTGGTCGATGAAGTTATCGTAGACCAAAGGATCGGACTACTGATTCCGTTGTTGGCGGTTATGATTGCTGCTTCAGTTCTTCGAACAGGTTTGCGGTATGTGTATCAAATCATGTATGAACGCATCGGACAAAATTCAATTTACAAAATAAGAGAAGATATGTATAAAAAATTACAAGAGCTCGACTTCACCTTCTTTAACAATACACGAGTTGGGGACTTAATGGCTCGGATGACAGGGGATACGGACGCTATCCGACATGCTATTTCTTGGTTGTCGTATAACGTTTTAGACAACTTTTTACTCCTCGTCTCAGCTATCGTTGTGATGGGTATCATTGAATGGCGATTGATGTTAGCATTGATTGTTGTAACACCTTTTATTGGAATTTTAACGATTATGTTATCCAATAAAGCCAATCCAGTCTTTTATGAAATACGAGAAAGTTTTTCCAGATTAAACTCAATGGTAGAAGAAAATATTGGCGGAAACAAAGTGGTCAAAGCTTTTGCCAGAGAAGATTATGAAATCGAAAAATTTAACCATTTCAATGAAAACTACAAGCGCAGGAATTTAGAATCTGCAGCAGTCACGAAAGCTTATTTGCCGGCATTAGAAACGCTGGCAGCATTCTTATCTGTTATTACGATCGGTTTCGGCGGTTTCTTGGTTATTGGCGGACAAATGAGCTTAGGCGATTTGGTAGCTTTTAACGGGTTCATCTGGATGTTGAACCTTCCAATGCGAAATGTTGGCTGGTATGTCAACGACTTGCAGCGCTTTATTGCGTCAACATACAAAATCAGAGAATTATTAGCAGCTAAACCGATGATTCCGCTTGAACAACGACAAACGACACCAACGATCAGAGGAATCGTGGAATTCCAAGATGTTTCCTTCCATTTTGCTGATGACCCAGATACAGAAGTACTAAGCCATATTTCCTTAAAAGCAGTGCCAGGCCAAACGATTGGGATCCTGGGGGAAACGGGTTCAGGGAAATCAACATTAGTGAATTTGATTTCGCGCTTTTTTGATCCAACAGAAGGGCGTATCTTAATCGACGGACAAGACGCAAGACGAATCAATGTTCGGGAATTAAGAAGACACATCGCCATCGTAATGCAAGATGTCTTCTTATTCTCAGAAACAGTTAAAGAAAACATTGCTTTTGGAACACCTGGAGCGGAGTTGGAACGAATCAAAAATATGGCTCGTGTGGCTGATGCCAGTCCGTTTATTGAACGGATGCCTGAGCAGTATGATACGTTTCTTGGCGAACGAGGCAGCGGGTTGTCAGGCGGACAACGCCAACGGATTTCCTTAGCTCGCGGTTTAATGAAAGACCCTGCTATTTTGATTCTAGATGACACGACTTCGGCAGTTGATATGGAAACAGAGGTTAAAATTCACAACGAACTGCAAGATGTGATGCAACAAAAAACAACCTTTATTATTGCTAACCGTATTTCTTCGGTCAAACGAGCGGATGAAATTATTATTCTTTCACATGGGAAAATCGTAGAACGAGGAACGCATACATCCCTATTGGCAGCTAAAGGGGCTTACTACAAAATTTATTTGAAACAACTAGGGAAAACAGAGGAAGAGGTGACAAGCGATGGCACAGAGTAACGCTAGAACAGATGAAGAGCTGGAACAAGAATTTAATATAAACCAATTTAAACGTTTAGGCGGCTATTTGAAGCCTTACAAAAGTGCTTTGATCAAAATTCTGTTTGTCATCTTGATTTCGAATATTGTCTTAGTGCTAGGTCCATATCTTACCAGTATCGTGATCGATGAATCCATTCCAAACAAAGACACCGGCCAAATGACTTGGATCATCGTCTTCTTTTCATTGGCGACTTTGGTCGGAGGCTGGTGTTCAAGGTATCGCATCCAACACATTACTTTGCTAGGGCAAGATGTCTTAAAAGATATGCGGTCTGAAATTTTTGAACATTTGCAAAAATTATCTTTTTCTTATTTCGATACTCGGCCTCATGGGAAAATCGTTATTCGCGTAGTGAATTACATCAACTCATTGAGCGATTTGCTTTCAAATGGGCTGATCAATGTTATTTCAGATGTTTTAAGTTTAGTGGTGACATTAGTCTTTATGTTTTCGATCGATGTCAAACTAACGTTGTACAGTTTTATTTTATTGCCTGTTTTATTCGTGATCACATTAGTGATTCAAAAGAAACAACGAAAAGCTTTCCAAGAAGTCAGCAACAAACAAGCCAATTTAAATGCTTATATCCATGAAAGTGTTTCAGGAATTAAAATAACTCAATCCTTTACACGTGAAACGATCAATAACACTATTTTCGCAGAAGTGAGTGAAGACCAACGCACAACATGGATGAAAGCTGTGAAAATCCAATTGCTGCTAGCGCCTGCTATCCAAAACATAGCGACCATCACTATTTCAATTATTTACTTTGTTGGAATTCGAGGATTAGGCGTTGATGTTTCAACAGGTGTGTTGATTGCTTTTATTGGATACGTCAATAACTTTTGGAATCCGATGGTCAATATTGGTAATTTTTATAATTCACTAATTACGGGGACAGCCTATTTGGAACGGATTTTTGAAACATTGGATGTTGAACCTGAAATCACCGATGCAGAAGATGCTTTTGAAATGCCTCCAGTAAAAGGCGATGTTGTCTTCAATGATGTTACCTTTGGCTATACGCCAAAACAAACTATTTTTGAGCACCTGTCATTTCACGTGAAACCGGGAGAAACCATTGCCTTGGTAGGACCGACAGGAGCAGGGAAATCGACGGTCATTAACTTGATCAGCCGGTTTTATGATGTTAACGATGGTGAGATTTTAATAGACGGGATGGACATCCGAAACGTGACGTTAAACTCATTGAGAAACCAAATGGGCGTGATGCTGCAAGATACCTTTATCTTTTCTGGTACCATTCTAGATAATATACGCTATGGTAAATTAGATGCGACGGAAGAAGAAGTCATGGAAGCCGCCAAAATCGTGCGGGCTCATGAGTTTATTATAAATATGAAAGATGGTTACCGGACAGTTATCAAAGAGCGAGGCAGTACGTTATCTGCCGGACAACGGCAATTGATTTCATTTGCCAGAACGCTGTTATCTGATCCTAAAGTACTGATTTTGGATGAAGCAACTTCCAGTATCGATACTCAAACAGAAATTATCTTGCAAGAAGGATTAGACCGGCTATTGGAAGGACGCACGGCTTTTATTATTGCTCACCGTTTGTCTACAATTAAAAATAGTTCGCGTATTTTCTATATTGCGGATAAGAAAATTCAGGAATCAGGCAGTCATGATGAACTGATGGCTCAAAAAGGCCTTTATTATGAATTGTACAAAACTCAGTTTGATTTATTGCAAGAAATCTAAAGCGAGAAAAAAGTCAGATGCGTTGAAACCGTATCTGACTTTTTTTGTCGCAATCCATTCTATTAACGAGTAGAATAGTGGTATGTTATGCTTGAACTAGAATGAAAAGAATGAAATGAGGACTACAAAAATGACAAACCAGATTTTTGAAAAAGAACACCAAGTCAGCTACTACGAATGTGATGCAACACGTCGAATCACTATCCCGATGCTGATCAATATTATGATGCACGTTTCAGGCGAGCAAAGCCATGCGCTAGGCGTAGGCGATGAACAATTGAATGATAAAGGATTGGCTTGGATCGTTTTACAATACGAAATGAACATTACGCAAGTTCCTGAGTTTTATAAAACCATTAAAGTGACCACGCAAGCTATGTCTTACAATAAATTGTTTTGTTACCGTGATTTTAATGTATACGATGAAGCCGGCAATCTATGTGTTACAGCGCACAGCACATTTGCACTGCTGGATGTTACGCAGCGGAAAATGGTTCGTATCCAAGATGAAGTTGTCGCACCTTTCGAAGCAGAGTTTTCTAAAAAGTTGATTCGAACACCAAAGCCTGAAAAGGTAGCAGATGAATTGACGGTATCAAATGAATATCGTGTGCGTTATTTGGACATTGACAGCAATCAGCATGTGAATAATTCTAAATACATTGACTGGGCAATGGACACTTTAGATTATGAGTTTTTGACTACTCATAAATTAACCTATCTAAACATTAAATTTGAAAAAGAAGTTTACTATGGCGATAGGATCCAAAGTCAAATGAGCCTGCATGAAGCGGAAAATGGCAAAATCGTATCGGCTCATCGCATTGTAACAGGAAGTACAACCAACAGTGAAGCTAGTATGGTCTGGGAAAAATCAGAAGATGAAGTAAGCAGGTGAGTGCATGGTAACCATCAACGATATCGCTAAACGTGCAAATGTCGCAAAAAGCACGGTTTCAAGGTACTTAAATGGGGGTTCTGTCAGTCAAAAAACAAAAGAGAAATTAAATCAAATTGTGGCCGAGACTGGTTATACTCCTAATACATTTGCGCAAAGCCTAAAAGCGAAAAAAACGAATATGATCGGCACCATTATCCCACGATTGGATTCTTATTCAGCCAATGAAGCGTTAGCCTCTATTGATGAAGAACTGAGAGAACGCAATTTTCAATTATTGATCACCAATACGAACCAGTTGTCGGCTAGAGAAATTGAGAGCATTTATTCTCTAGCTAAGCAAAAAGTAGCAGGCATTCTTTTATTTGCTACAGTGATTACAGAAGAGCACAAAAAAGCCATCACAGAAGTAGGCATACCGGTTATTTTGTTAGGCCAACAAGCAGAAGGTTTTTACCATATTGTTCATGAAGAGTACCAAGCGGGTTATAAGTTGGGAAAATACGCTACTCGTTTAGGCCATAAAGACTTTTTATACCTAAACGTTTTTGAAGCAGATGTTGCAGTTGGACAGTTACGAAAAAATGGTGTTTTGGCTGCGTTAAAGGAAGAAAAGGAAAGTTCTGTAGAGATGGTTGAAGTAAGCTTTTCTTTTGAAAAAGCTTACGAACAAGCATTAAAATTGTTGCCCACGTTAAAAGCAACATATATCTTTTGTGCAACCGACAATATTGCGCTAGCGGTTTTAAAAGCAGCACACAAACTAGGATTAGAAGTTCCAACAGCTTTTTCATTATCTGGTTTCGGAGGGTATCAGATTACGTCCATTGTGACTCCCTCGATTACCACCGTAAAATATGCCTATAAAGAATTAGGGCAAGTAGCGGTGCAAAACCTGATTAAATTGCTTGATGGCGAAGAGGTTCCTGAAGAAGTTCAGCTAACCAATGAATTGATTGCAAATGAATCCACCCAACAGTACTGAAAAGAGCCTAAACCTATCGTTTCGCAACAGGTTTAGGCTCTTAATTTTAAAAATCCAAGGCAATTAAACTAGACAATAACAATGAAATCGGTTAAACTAATAATAGAAACCGGTTCCAATAAAAAGAATTCCTTAAAAGGAGGAAATAAAGATGTCAGAAAATGAGAGAATTGCTAAAGAAGTGATTGCGGCAGTGGGAGGAAAAGAAAACATTCAATCTATTGCTCACTGTGCCACACGTTTGCGTATTATGGTAAATAAAGAAGAAGCAATAGACAAAGAAGCGGTAGAAAATATCGATAAAGTAAAAGGGGCATTTTTTAATTCAGGTCAATTTCAAATCATTTTTGGAACCGGTACCGTCAATAAGATTTATGAAGAAGTTGTGGGGCTTGGTGCATCTGCAGGGTCGACTAGCGAAATGAAACAAGAAGCTAAGAAACAAGGAAACGTATTCCAACGGATGATTCGTACTTTTGGTGACGTATTTGTCCCGATTATTCCAGTATTGGTTGCGACAGGACTGTTTATGGGCTTGCGTGGGTTATTGACACAAGAACAAGTTTTGGCAATTTTTGGCATGGCGCCCACAGATATTAGTGCTAACTTTTTGATGTATACAGAAGTATTAACCGATACAGCTTTTGCTTTCTTACCGGCATTGGTTGCCTGGTCTTCATTTAAAGTATTTGGCGGATCGCCCGTTATTGGGATTGTTTTAGGTTTGATGCTGGTCAATCCAGCGCTTCCAAATGCTTATGAAGTTGCAGCGGGTACCGTAAACCCCATCACCATGTTTGGCTTTATTCCAGTAGTTGGTTACCAAGGAACCGTTTTGCCTGCTTTTATTGCCGGTTTTGTGGGAGCTAAATTAGAAAGATGGATACGGAAGTACGTTCCAGAATATTTAGATTTACTGTTGACACCTTTCTTGACACTCTTGATCATGAGTGTTTTATCGTTGTTTATTATTGGGCCGGTTTTTCATTCATTAGAAGAAGTAGTATTGAATGCGACAATTTGGGCACTAGCGTTGCCATTTGGCTTAGCAGGATTGATTATAGGCGGCTTAAATCAAATCATTGTGGTGACGGGTATTCACCACCTCTTTAATTTCCTAGAGATTCAGCTGTTGTCAAATACTGGAGTAAACCCATATAACGGGATCATTACGGCCAGTGTTGCCGCACAAGGCGGAGCTTCTTTAGCTGTAGCGATGAAAACAAAATCTAAAAAACTGAAAGCTCTAGCTTATCCTTCTACATTATCAGCCTTTCTTGGCATCACAGAGCCAGCTGTTTTCGGAGTGAATTTACGTTATGTCAAACCGTTTATTTTTGGTTTAGTCGGTGGAGCAGCAGGAGGTTTCTTTGGAAATATTATTGGTTTAGAAGCAACAGGGATGGCTGTAACGGTTATTCCAGGAGCCTTATTGTATTTAAACAACCAAATTCTTTGGTACCTGTTGACGAATGTGATCGCCATTGCGGTAGCTTTTGGCTTAACTTATTTCTTTGGTTACAGTGACAAAATGAAAAATGAATTGGAAGCTTGAAAGGAAGTTTAAGGATGACACGTACTAAAAATAGAGGAGAATATGAGCTGGGTTATCACATTACGCCTCCTAAAGGCTTGTTGAATGATCCCAATGGATTGATTCAATTTAAAGGGGTCTACCATGTCTTTTACCAATGGAACCAAAACGATACGACCCATAATACCAAAAGTTGGGGGCACGTTGCTTCAACGGATTTGATTCATTGGACCGAGCAGCCAGCAGCTTTGGAACCGGTCGATTGGTTTGATAAAGATGGCTGTTATTCCGGCAGTGCTGTATCTTTTGAAAATAAATTGTATTTGTTCTATACCGGAAATGTCCGAAACGAAGCGAATGAACGCGAAAGCTATCAATGTTTAGCTGTTTCAGAAGATGGCGTGCATTTTGAAAAGAAAGGGCCGATTTTGAAACAGCCCGCGGGATACACAGCACATGTGAGGGATCCAAAAGTTTGGCAAGGAAAGAATAACGATTGGTGGATGGTATTAGGGGCACAAAAAGTTGATTTGACGGGGGATGCTTTGGTGTATCATTCGAAGAATCTAATCGATTGGACATGCACAGGTTCGCTTTTGGATGATGAGCTTGATTTTGGATTTATGTGGGAATGTCCGGATTTAGTGCACTTCAACCAAAAATCAGCGTTTATTTTTTCTCCACAAGGAATCATGGCCCGAGGAGATGAGTTTAACAATATTTATCAATCCGGTTATTTAACTGGGGTATTTACAGAAGCAGGCAAATTTTTAACCGATGAGCAGCCTTTTAAAGAGTTGGATAGAGGGTTTGAATTTTACGCTCCGCAAACTTTCCAAGACGATAAAGGACGTCAGCTTTTATTTGGTTGGATGGGAGTCATGGAACCAGCAATTGAAGCAGCTGTTCCCACTATCCAAGACGGCTGGATCCACTCTTTGACGATTCCTAGAGAATTGATTTATGCTGATGGACAATTAAACCAGCGGCCAGCAGCAGAATTGAAACAATTAAGGCATGGTTCTCCTTTAGTTGTGGAAGGGAAAGCCGAAGCATCACTGCAGCTGCCTACATTGCAAAATGAGATTCTGGTAGACTGGGAGAAAACGGCCGGTTCATTCAAGCTTCAGATAAGAAAAGATGTTGACATTGAGTACGATCAGCACCGAAACCGAGTGCAGGTTTCGCGGTCAAATTGGCTGACTGGCGATAGAGAGACCCGGGCGGTCACATTGACAAAGCCTTTGACGCAACTGCACTTGTTTCTTGAAAGTTCTTCGTTGGAATTGTTTGTTAACCAAGGGGAAGAAGTTTTCTCCTTGCGGTATTTCCCGGAGCAAGAAGCAAGGACAGTTGATGTGGATGCGTGTGAAACGGGTAAAGAACCCCAAATCACATTGTACACTCTAGAAAATTGATCTAAAAAAGCTCCATTCTCTGATCGTAGAGAATGGAGCTTTTGGATTAAAAATACTGAGCAATTTCTTCAAGATTTTGAGTTTTATTTAGAGCAACCATTAATTTGATCCGGGCTTTAGGCCCAGTCAGACCATTGGTGAAAATAACGCCAGCTTCGCTCAACCGTTTACCGCCGCCAGGATAATCATAGACGTCTTGAGCAATGCCGTTGAAAGAGCGTGAAACCAAAACAACAGGAATGTTTCGATTTAAAATACGCTGCAATGCCGGCAGAGTCGCTGGCGGTAAATTTCCGGCACCAAGCGCTTCAATGATCAGCCCGTCGGTTTGGTCATTATTTAGAGCATCAAATAAAACGCCATCCATCCCAGAATAGGCTTTTAAGAGGTAAACGGACTTATCCACAGTCGTGATCTCGAATTTTTCTTCTGCAATCAATTTTTGGAAAAAAAGGACCTCATTTTTAGAAATAAGCCCAATCGGCCCAAAAGTCGGGGTTTGGAAAGTTGCGACGTTTGATGTATGTGTTTTTGTCACATAGCGGGCAGTATGGATCTCATCGTTCATAACTACCAGCACGCCTTTGTTTTGAGCTTCATCTGCTAAAGCAACCCAAACAGCGCTTTGAAAGTTGTAAAGACCATCAGAGCCGATTTCATTGCTGGAACGCATAGCTCCCGTGATGACGATGGGCACTTGATGATCCAGTGTTAAATCTAAAAAGTAAGCTGTTTCTTCTAACGTATCGGTTCCATGTGTAATGACGACACCGTCAGCTTCTTTTGACAAAATGGCTTTTTCGATCCGTTTTTTTAACAACAACATTTCTTTTGGCGTGATGTGAGGAGAAGGGAGTTGAAAAAAATCCTCCACGATCAAATGAGCTTCTTGGTCAAATAAATGGCTGTGTTTCTGTAACGGGTTCTCTGCATTTGGACGAACTTTACCAGTGGTTTGGTCTTCGCTCATCGCAATCGTTCCTCCAGTGTGTAAAACTAGAATAGTTTTCATTTAAAATGCCTCCTTATTCACAGATAAACACACTGCTAAAACCTTCGTTCAGCAGTGTGCTCGCTTCGGTCAATATTCAGACCTTAATTAAAAAACGGATTCGTTAATTTTTCGTCTCCGATAGTTGAAGCGCCGCCATGTCCTGGATAAATACGCATCTCGTCTTCTAAATTAAAGAGTTGTTCACGGATTCCTTCCAGCAAAGCTTCAGGATTGCTTCCGGGTAAATCAGAACGTCCTATGCTGCCTTTAAATAAGGCATCACCTGTGATGACGAAATCTTCAAAAATAAAACTAATTCCTCCAGGCGAGTGTCCTGGTGTTGGAACGACTCTGAATGTCAAACCGCCTAAGGTATAATCTTTCATCAATTCAAACTCAAATTCAGCTGGTTGAGCGATGATCGGTTTATCTCCATGAGCCGAAAGATTTAGTTCAGGATTGCCAAGCCAGTCTTTTTCTAAAGAACTAACGTATACAGGAATGTTATAAGTGGTACGAGTTTCTTCTAAAGCCCCGATATGATCATAGTGACAATGCGTTAATAAAATAGCTGCCGGTGTAACTTGCAATTCTTCAATTGCATTCATGATTTTTTGGAAATCATTACCTGGATCGACGATCAAAGCAGTTAAATTTTCATAAATAATATAACAGTTTTCTTCAATAGCGCCTGTTGCGATACGTTTAACTTCAGCCATATTTACTCCACCTTCTCTTTTCTATTTAGTCTAAGTATAACTGAAATAAGACATAAATCAAAAGGCTGGACATTTTATTAGCTGTTGCCGACAGAGCACCTTTATTTAATATGAGGAGAGAGCATGGTACACTTTAAAGAAAGAAAACCTTAGTCAAAGGCAGTTAATAATGAAAAAAACTAGAGCATAAAAGTTGGCGTTTAGCGGTTTCATTGGTTTATCGATGAAAAAGAAATTGTGAGAGACTGCTAAAATAGCCAGTAAAAAGCTATATTTCAATTGAAATCCTGTTATACTAGTAAAAATAAAACAAGTGAGTGAGGCTATTATGAAAAAGAATACATTTGAAGAATTTGGTATTGGAGAAGAACTGGTAACAGCATTAGAAAGTTTACGCTATTTTAAACCGACTAAAGTTCAAGAAGAAGTACTGCCATTGGCTTTAGCAGAAAAAGATGTGATTGTTGAGTCACAAACTGGCAGCGGAAAAACCGTGAGCTTTGGAATCCCATTATGCGAAAACGTGATATGGGAAGAAAACAGACCCCAAGCCCTTGTTTTAGTACCTACGAGAGAATTAGCATTGCAAGTAAAAGAAGACATTACGAATATTGGTCGTTTAAAACGTATCAAAGTAACCTCTGTATTCGGCAAAGCTTCTTTTGACAAGCAAAAGTCTGAGTTAAAACAAAAGAGCCATATTGTAGTAGGGACACCTGGTCGTGTCTTGGACCATTTACAAAAAGGAACGATGAAAGTTGATAAATTGCGTTATTTAGTGATCGATGAAGCAGATGAGATGCTGAATATGGGGTTCATTGACCAAATGGCAGCTATTATAGAGTTTTTGCCAGAAGAACGACAAACTCTATTGTTCTCGGCTACAATGCCGCCAGAGATAGAACGTTTGGCTAGTTTCTATATGAAACCCGACAGAGCAGCTATTAAAATCGAAATGACAGAACAATCAAGACCTAAAATCGTACAATCATACCTTAAAGTCGAACCTGAGAAAAAGGAACAGCAGTTGTTGGATTTATTGATCGTTGAGAATCCAGACAGCTGTATGATTTTCTGTAACACTCAAGAAGCCGTGAATCGTTTGTACACGTTCTTAAATAAAGCGGGTTTGCCGATTGATAAAATTCATGGCGGTATGGTGCAAGAAGATCGGTTCGATGTGATGGATGACTTCAGAAAAGGGAAGTTCCGTTATTTAGTCGCAACAGATGTAGCAGCTCGAGGGATCGATATCGATAATGTGACGCATGTCATCAATTACGATGTACCCGTAGAAAAAGAAAGTTTCGTACACCGAACAGGACGAACAGGGCGTGCCGGGAAGACAGGAGTAGCACTGACTCTGGTCACTCCAAAAGAAAGACCTTGGTGGCAAGAAGTTAGAGCATACGTGCAACAAGAAATTTCTGAAATCACTGCTCCAAATGCTCGCGTTGTACAAAGTCATAAATCGGCTTTTGAAAAGAAACTTCAAGAACGGCTGGTTGTGAAAAGAGCTCGTAACAAGGAACTGAATCAAGGGATCACAAAAATTTATTTTAACGGCGGGAAAAAGAAAAAACTTCGCGCAGTGGATTTTGTCGGTACGTTGACGAATATTCCGGGAATCAAAGCAGATGATATCGGTATTATTACTATTCAAGAAAATGTTACCTATGTAGAGGTATTGAATGGAAAAGGTCCGAGAGTCATTGAAGAAATGAAAGATCGTACGGTTAAGGGAAAACAATTAAAAGTCTATAAAGCAAATAAATAAAAAATGTTTAAAAGCAATTGATGAAGAAAAACTAGCTGAATCAGATTGTTTCATAATAATAGAATACTTTTACAGGGAAATTAGAGGGAGCTGCAAAAATGATTATTTATAATATCCATACAGAAAGTGATTTAAGCGGCGTTGCTTTTCAATATTCTCAAGACGTAGAAGTGATTGAATCAGATTACTTTCAACAAATAGAAGCTGCCAGGCCGATTATTTTAGAAGCCGATTTTCTTTTTCTTAAGGGAGTAGCAGATGCTAGAGGCTATATTGAAATAGGCATAGGGCTGGCTTTGAATAAAAAAATCATTATCCTAGAGGATCCTTTTATCAAACACACTAGCATCGACCCGGAACTTATGATAGAAGGTACGACTATCCATAAAATGACGATCCAAGAATTTTCAGATTGGACGGACCAAGTTAACTGATTTAACCTATTCTGTAAAAGGCGATCCAATTAAAAATCGATTCCTATTTCACTACAAACTAAAAAACTAGCTGAACACCTCACGTATGCGTGAAGCAGTTCAGCTAGTTTTTTTGGTTTTAAAGAGATTTGTTATTTTGCATATAATTTTTTGATTTGTTCTTGAACAGTTTTGTTTTCTAAGAATTCTTCATAAGTGGTGTCCGCACGGTCCACTACGCCATTTGGTGTAACTTCGATAATGCGGTTTGCAATCGTTTGAACGAATTGGTGGTCATGTGAAGAGAACAAGATTGAACCTTTATTAAAGGAGATCAAGCCATCATTCAAAGCTGTTATTGATTCTAAATCTAAATGATTCGTTGGATCATCTAAAACGAGTACGTTGGCTTTGCTCAACATCATTTTAGATAACATGCACCGAACTTTTTCGCCACCAGAAAGAACAGAAACTTCTTTCAAAACATCTTCTCCAGAGAAAAGCATCCGGCCCAAGAAACTACGTAAGAAAGTATTGTCGCTTTCTTCTTTCGAAGCGAATTGACGCAACCAGTCTACAATCGTAATCTTACCTTGTTCAAATTCAGCACTCGTATCTTTTGGAAGATAAGATTGTGAGGTGGTGACACCCCATTTAAAGGTTCCTGAATCAGGTTCTAGTTCTCCCATCAAAATTCTGAACAGAACAGTGATTGCAACGTCATTATGACTGGTAAAGGCCACTTTGTCGTCTTTATTTAAAGAAAAGCTGATATTATCTAAAATCTTTTTGCCATCGATGGTTTTCGATAAGTTCTCAACACGAAGCAAGTCGTTTCCAATTTCACGCTCAGGTGTGAACCCGACGAATGGATAGCGACGAGAAGAAGGCTGGATATCATCTAAAGTGATTTTTTCTAAGGTTTTCTTACGAGACGTTGCTTGTTTTGATTTAGATGCATTTGCACTAAAACGAGCAATAAAGTCTTGTAATTCTTTGATGTGATCTTCTTTTTTAGCATTTGCATCAGCAGCTAATTTGCTGGCTAATTGACTAGATTCCAACCAGAAATCATAGTTACCAACATAAACTTTGATTTTACCAAAGTCGACATCAGCCATATGCGTACAAACTTTGTTTAAGAAGTGACGGTCATGGGAAACGACGATGACGGTATTAGGGAAATTAATTAAGAATTCCTCTAACCATTCAATCGATTGTTTGTCTAAACCATTCGTTGGCTCATCTAACAAAAGAACATCTGGTTTTCCGAATAAAGCTTGTGCTAATAATACCTTAACTTTTTCTCCACCAGCTAGTTCGCTCATTTTTTTATCATGCAATTCTTCTGAGATGCCAAGGCCTTGTAATAAAACAGCTGCTTGAGGTTCTGCTTCCCAACCATCTAATTCAGCAAATTCGCCTTCTAATTCAGCAGCACGTATGCCATCTTCATCAGTGAAGTCTTCTTTCATATAAACTTCATTTTTTTCTTGCATGATTTGATACAAGCGTTCGTGTCCCATAATGACTGTTTCTAAAACAGTGTTGTCTTCATAGCCGTAGTGGTTTTGACTTAAGGTTGCTAAACGTTCGTCTTGTCCTAATGCAACATGACCTGTTGAAGGTTGGATCTCGCCAGCCAAGATTTTTAAGAACGTAGACTTGCCTGCTCCATTTGCACCGATTAAGCCGTAACAATTGCCAGGGTTAAATTTAATGTTGACGTCATCAAACAATTTGCGGTCTGAAAATTCTAAACTTATATTAGATACTGTGATCATTTAATTTATTTACCTCTATTCTGTAGTATATCTAACCTATTTTAACATGTATGAAGCTTAATTGCGATGTTAAATGGTCTATTCTCATTATTCTAACAGCATTATAGCGGGTATTTGTCCTAGTTACAATGCTTAAAGCAATTTAAAAGGCTTTCATTCTAAAGTCGGCAATACCGCATCAGAAAAAGAAGGAATGCTTTTTTCTGATGCGGTTCTATAGTAGTAGTTATCTTTTAACTTCAGTAAATAAATACAGTACTAGTTCATGAGGGAATAAAAGATGCAATTGATTTCGATAGTAGCGTGTCCGGCTATAAATACGCCACTTTTTGATGGTTGAACTAGGCAAACTTAAGATGGGGTCATCTTGTAAGGTGACTGACAACTGCTTGTTTCGTTCGCTTACGACCAAAGCGTCTGGATCAGTGGCTTGGTTTTCACTCAGCGGGTGGCTGGCAGTTAATAAGTGAATCGTTTGTGAACGGTAAAAAGGGTTCTTTTTAACTTTGTACTTATCCGTTTCAAAAGCAAATAAAGAACCATCATTCATTGAAGGTCGATTAAACGATAAAGCTAACGGTAGTTCACGGATTTGAAGCGGCGAATCATTTGCAGTCTGATTCAATGGTAAAATGTACGTTAAGCTCAATACCCCTTTTTGTGAAACAAAGCGGAGCAAGTGTGTTTCTTGCTGGGAAGGGTCCCCGTACTGAATCAAATCTTGCTGAAGCCATTCGGTTCTGGACGTATAAGTTGAACTTAATTGGAAAAGCCTAGGCGTTAAAGCATGTTTAGTTTGTTGGAAAAGATAGTTATGCGACACTAAGTATTCGAATAAGCCCTTTTCACCGGCAGCCAAAGCCATCCGTCCTGATGAAGAAAGATTGATTTGAAAAACGGGCAAAGGATAAATGAGTTCTTTTTCAGCTTCTTTATTCATTAAAGAGTAGCGATAAAATCCGCTTGGATCAGAATAATACAAAACATGGTTAAAGATAACACTGTCATAGAGCGGTTCTGTGAACAAAACTGTTCGTTCTCTGAAAGGTTCTAATTCTTCGGTTTTTATCGTTAACTGTTCTGTAGGTTGCGGTTCAAAATAGATAGGACGATCTATCGATGTCAGCTGCTGCATCCATTTATTCCAATTGTAAATGTTCAATTCGTTTTTAGTCGTCCACAAATAGAACTTCCCACTATACAGTTGAAAATCCTGAAACGTTCCGCTAATTGTAATTTTTGTCGTCAACAGATGTTCTTTGTCCACCTAAACACCTCTTTCTCAGTTGGACTTCTTTGATTATATTATACCATTTTAATGAATAGGATGTGAGTCCTAACCAAAACAAAAGGGCAGTTCATTTGGTTTCAAGCGATTAAAATGAGACAATAAACAAAAATAAACAATTGGAGGATGAAGCAATGACGAAAAAAGGCATTTGGTTAGCCCAAGAAACAACACCAGAACAATTAAATACATTAAAAAAACTCGCACCAGATTATGAACTGATCGAAGCATGGAACGATAACGATTTTGATTTTCCATTGGAAGATATTGAAATCATTTACGGTTGGAAAGGCCAAAAGAGCAGTGAATTGTTAACAAATAACAAAAGCCGATTGAATTGGGTTCAAGGGAAAGCAGCAGGAGTCGACTTCTTAGACTTAGACGGTTTAAAAGAAAAGGATGTTTTACTGACTAACGGAAGCGGCATCCATAGCATTTCGATTGCAGAATCTGTTTTTGGAATGTTATTAGCTTATGCAAGAGGGATTCAAGAAGCCATCCGAAACCAAACCACTAAAACTTGGCATCAAACAGATCGTTTAATGGAATTGCACGATAAAACGATGATGATCGTTGGAACGGGGAATATTGGCAAAGAAGTTGGACGTTTGGCTAAAGCATTTGGAATGAAAACCATTGGTGTAAACCGCAGCGGACACGAAGCGGCTAACATGGATGTAGTCATACCTCAAAAAGACTTGGTCAAAAAAGTTTCGGAAGCGGATATTGTGGTAAATATTCTGCCTTTAACCGATAAAACAACTCATTTCTTCAATGACACAGTATTTAATGCTATGCAAAAAAGAACGCTCTTTTTGAATGTGGGACGAGGCCCGACAGTCGATACTTCACATTTAATAGCAGCTTTAGACACAGAGCAAGTTGCTTTTGCCGGATTAGATGTTTTTGAAACGGAACCGTTGGAAACAGAAAGTCCGTTATGGGAACGTAGCGATGTGTTGATTACTCCACACATTTCGGGGATAGCAGAACACTTCAAAAAACGCTTGTTTGCTATTTTTGAAGAAAATTTGCAAGCATATCTAGCCGGAGAAGAATTGCCTAAAAACCTAGTTGATTATGAACGTAGTTATTGATTTTTAACATCCAATCAGAAAAAGCTGATAGTGCATCTAAGGTCTAAGCCTATTCATCCTTGATGCATCATCAGCTTTTTTTGTTTTTTATTTTTGTTAACTGCAGAGAATATAACAGATGAAAAAAGGTGTTTCTTTCCAATAAATACAATGTTGTTTTTGTTTAAGGTGTGAGGAACGTTGATAATTCAGTTTTTTTTAAAAAACAGACCTTAAAGAAACAAAAATAATCTTTATTTTTTTAACCTTTTTTGACTACAGTGAGAGAGGTTGTTACTATATTTAAGGATGTAAAAAGAAAAAAAGGAGTGTTTACAGTGTTTAAACACAAAAAACGATGGATAGTAAGCCTCGTCTTAATGATAACGCTTGTAGGATTAGCAGCTTGCGGAGAAGACGAACAAGAATCAAAAGAAGTGAGTTCTCAGGGAGAAAACGCAGAAACAGAAGCAACAGCTTGGGATGCTTTAAAAGAAAAAGGGACCTTTACAGTAGCAACGTCTGGTACGCTTTTTCCGAGTTCATTCCATGATGGTGAAAACAACGAATTGACAGGATATGAAGTGGAAGTGGTTAAAGAGATCGGTAAACGGTTGGAACTACCGATTGAATTTGTCGAAATGGGCGTCGATGGTATGTTGACTGCAGTTAAAAGCGGTCAAGTTGATGCAGCTGCAAATGGTTTAGACATTACTGAAAAACGATTAGAAGATTACAATTTCTCTGAACCGTATAAATATTCTTTTGGTGGAATTGTTGTCCGAGCTTCAGACGATTCTGTTGTTGAGTCGCTGGAGGATTTAAAAGGAAAGAAATCTGCCGGTGGTGCAACGACTATTTACATGCAAATATCGGAAAAATTTGGTGCTGAACCGGTTGTTTACGATAACGCGACAAACGATGTGTTTTTTAGAGATGTCGCTAGTGGACGCACAGATGTCATTTTAAATGATTTCTATATTTCCAATACGGCTGTTAATAAATTTAAAGAACTAGGCGTGAAGATGTCTGATATTTATTACAATCCTACATCTGCTGGTATTCTTTTGAAAAAAGAAGATGATTCAATCAAAAATAAAATTGATGAAGTACTTGAAGAACTGCATGAAGATGGAACCTTGACGAAATTATCAGAAGAATTTTTTGCAGGAGAAGATGTTTCAAAACCTATTGAAGGTATAGATGATTTGCCTGTTGTTGAGCTGGACCAATAAAGAAGGAAAAGGGAGCTGGATCGTGTGTTTACAAAGAAAATCGTTTTAGGTTTAGTTATGATAGGAAGTTTAACATTAGCAGCATGCGGCGCTAGTGCTGGATCAGATGCGTCGTCAACGAAAGAAACGGAACAAACGGCTTGGGAAAAAATTGCCGAGAATGGAACGTTAAAAGTAGCAACATCAGGAACGCTTTATCCAAGCTCTTTTCATGAATCTGAAACCGATAAACTGACCGGTTATGAAGTAGAAGTTATTCGGGAAGTCGCGAAACGATTGGATTTAGAAGTTGATTTTACTGAGATGGGCGTTGACGGTATGCTGACGTCAGTCAATAGCGGAGCCATTGATGTCGCAGCGATGGGGATCGATCGTGATGGAGAAAATGCAGATAAGTACAATTACACCATTCCATATAAATACTCTTTTGGTTCGATGGTGGTGAGAGAATCGGATGACTCAGGTATTGAGACTCTAGAAGACTTAAAAGATAAAAAAGCAGCTGGAGCAGCAACGACTTCTTATATGAAAGTTGCCAGACATTATGGAGCTGAGGAAGTCATTTATGATAATGCGACTAATGATCAATACTTGAGTGATGTAGCCAATGGGCGGACAGATGTGATTTTAAACGACTTTTATTCGCAAACTGCAGCTGTCGCCGCGTTGCCTCATATCCCAGTTAAAGTTCATGATATTTTTTACAATCCTTCAGAAACCAATTATTCTATCAAAAAAGGCAACGATGAATTGACGGAAAAATTAAATGGAGCATTAGAAGAGGTGAAAGAAGACGGTACATTAGCGGAATTATCAAAACAATTTTATGATGGGGCAGATGTAACCGAACAAATCGATTATGATTTTCCTGAAATCGACTTAAAAGAGTAGAAAGCAGGTGATAGAAAATGTCTGATATCCAATGGCAATACATTTTTGATCCTGCTTTAGCCCTCGACAGCTTGCCTTATGTTTTGAAAGGGTTAGGTTACACTTTAGGAATCTCAGTTAGCAGTATGATTTTTGGGACACTGCTAGGATTTCTTTTAGCAATTATGCGGATGTCTTCTTTTAAGCCCTTAAGAATAATCGCAAAAATCTATATTTCATTTATGCGGGGAACGCCAACATTGGTTTTTCTGTTTATTCTCTACTTTGGTTTCCCTTTTATCGGCATTCAATTTGAAGCTATCAATGCAGCCGTCATCGGTTTCAGTTTGAGTTCCAGTGCCTATATTGCTGAAATCATTCGTTCTGCTTTAGCTTCCATTGACAAAGGACAATGGGAAGCGGCTTATGCATTAGGATTGAAATGGTCTTTCATCATGCGCAAAGTAATTGTTCCGCAAGCTATGCGTGTTGCTGTTCCGCCATTAAGCAATGTCTTACTGGATCTAATCAAAGGAACTTCTCTAGCAGCAATGATTACGGTTCCTGAAATCTTTCAACAAGCAAAAATCGTTGGCGGCCGTGAGTTTGATTATATGACCATGTATATTTTAGTTGCTCTTGTGTATTGGGCCATTTGTAGTTTGTTTACGATTTTCCAAAATTATTTGGAAAAGAAGACGGCAGTTTATACCAATTAAAAATCTGATGGATTTGGTAGAGTGTCTATATAAAGGGTAAAGGCCGGTTCCTCTAAAAAAGAGAAACCGGCCTTTACT
Source organism: Carnobacterium sp. CP1 (assembly GCF_001483965.1). NCBI lineage: Bacteria > Bacillati > Bacillota > Bacilli > Lactobacillales > Carnobacteriaceae > Carnobacterium > Carnobacterium antarcticum. Next base: position 1,390,237 of record NZ_CP010796.1, on the reverse strand, counting down.
CGGTTAATAAGATGTTCAATTATCCAATGAAGAGAACCTTTCAGTTTTTGGTTGTTTTGCGCGAAATCAACTGAAAATCTAAGGGTTCTAAAAAGACTTCTCTATTAGTCAGCTGATGGAAAATCAAGGCAAAAGCATTTTTAGCTTGTTTAGCAACGGGGTAATCGATCGTTGAGATGTCTAGTAAACGAGAAATTTCAATATTGTCAAAACCAATCACTGAAAAATCCTCAGGTAAATGACAGCCTAAGCGTTGAGCCTGAGTCACAAGTCCTGCAGCTACAGAATCAGAACTGGTCATAAAAGCATCTGGTTTAACCGATTGTTCCAGCCACCACTGTGCGACACGTTCTCCATCACGACTAGTGTTTAACCCCATAAATAAATCAGCTGAGTGAACTGGTAAAAGGTGCCGAGTGCAAAAATCTTCATAAGCTTTAATGCGGCTTTTTGTATTTAACCCATGACTATTGCTATATAAATTTACGATTGACCGGCATCCGCTGGCATATAGATGTTCTAAGCCTAATGTATAGGCGTGGTATTGGTCCATATAAACGGAAGCAATATGATTTGAGTCGACCCGTTGCCAAGTAACGATTGGACCGTACTTGGCATACGGCTCAATAGCCGACCAGTCATTTAAACGAATCAATAAAAAAATGCCATCCAATCGTTTTCCGCGTAGCATTTCTAACACATCGAGTTCTTTTTGTTTGTCTTCGTCAGTGATATAAAAAGTTACCGTATATCCTTCTTGCTGAGCAGCGAGGGTAAAGCTTCGCACAAGAACCATCATGGTGTCCGAGAAGTTAGAAGCCACAATGCCCAGTGTTTTGCTTGAACCGGTCTTTAAAGAAACGGCTTGGCTATTCGGAACATAATCCATTTGCTGAATAGCTGCTTCAACTTTTTTTCGTGTCTCACTGCTGACATATCCGCTTTGATTGATGACGCGCGAAACGGTAGCTGAAGAGACGCCGGCTTTTCTTGCAATATCTTGCATATTAGACAACTTATTCCTGCCTCCTAGTTGGTTACTCATTGATTTTAGTATACCAAATTACTATTTTTAAAGGTAGTGTTGAAAAAAGCAAATTGCTTCTTGAAGTGACATCTAAAAAACGTTATAGTCAGAACTAAGTAAAATGCATTTAGAAAGGAATGTCCTATGGAAAAAAAGTTATCGCTATCTTCTTATTTTTATCTTGGTTCAATGCTCTTTGGACTATTCTTTGGAGCTGGAAATTTAATTTTTCCAGTTCACATGGGACAATTGGCAGGCGCTAACGTCAGCTGGGCCACATGGGGATTCTTATTGACGGGTATTGGTCTCCCGTTTTTAGGAGTCGTAGCTATTGGTGTCTCCAATAGTAATGGGTTGTTCGAATTATCTAGTCGTGTACACCCTTATTATGGGTATTTTATGACCATCGCTCTCTACCTAACGATCGGACCGTTTTTTGCATTGCCAAGAACCGGTACAGTATCTTATGAAATCGGCTTGTCGCCTTATATAAGCACTCAATACCAAACGTTAGGGTTAGCTATTTTTACATTGTTGTTTTTTGGAGCAGCACTACTGTTTTCGTTGAAGCCGACAAAAATTTTAGTTTATGTAGGAAAAGTATTAAATCCGATTTTCCTAGTGTTTTTAGGTATTTTAATGATTACGGCCTTTATAAAACCTTTAGGAGGAATTGCGACAGCACCTATCACAGGTGAGTACGCAACGGCGCCATTCGCCAGCGGCTTTACCGAAGGGTACAATACCATGGATGCTTTAGCATCATTAGCTTTTGGAATTATTGTTGTTCAAACGATCAAAGGAATGGGCATTACTAAACCGGCTGCGATTGCGAAAGATACGATCAAATCAGGTTTGATCAGTCTTGTTTTAATGGGAGTCATCTATGGTAGCTTATCTTATCTCGGTACGATGAGTATCGGTCAGTTTCCGGTTTCTGAAAATGGAGGAATAGCGCTGACGCAGATTGCGCGTTATTACTTCGGCTCATTCGGCAGTGTCTTATTAGCCATCATCGTTACGGTAGCTTGTCTTAAAACCGCGATTGGTTTGATCACTGCTTGTGCAGAAACCTTCCGAGAGATGTTTCCAAATTCAATCAGTTATAAAGCTTACGTCATTCTTTTTAGCGCTGTCGCTTGTTTAGTTGGGAACGTCGGATTGACTAAGATCATCGCTTATTCCATCCCGGTATTGATGTTCTTGTACCCGTTGGCGATTACGTTGATTTTGTTAGCTTTGCTTTCGCCTTTATTCAAAAATCGGCAAATTGTTTATGGCATGACCACTCTTTTGACTATTTTTGTCAGTATTGCCGATATGTTAAATGCTTTGCCAGAGCCTATCCATAATTTGGATGGAGTACAGACCATTTTGAATTTCTATAGTCATTATCTGCCATTTTTCGATAGCGGCATGGGCTGGATACTGCCGGCAACGGTCGGCTTGATCATTGGCTGGCTGATCAGTTTAGTAACGAAACCTAATCCGAAAATGATCCATTGATTCTGTAAAACCGGCTTTTTTAGCCGGTTTTTTGTTTTATGCTTGACCTTGACGTTACGTCAAGGCTTAAACTAAGGCTAGTTAAAGGAAAGGAGGGGTGGAATGGACTATACAGTCAACCAATTGAGCAAAATTGCTGGAGTGAGCGGACGCACGTTACGTTATTATGATCAAATCGGTTTGTTGAAGCCGAAACGAGTGAGCTCATCTGGCTACCGCATTTATGGAACGGAAGAAGTAGACTTATTGCAGCAAATTTTATTTTATCGGAATTTAGAAATGCCTTTAGAAGAAATCAAAGAAATTGTTTTGGCAGCTGATTTTGATCAAGAAAAAGCTTTACTGCTGCATCAACAGCGACTGAAAATGAAAAAAGCACAATTAGATACGTTGCTGTTAACGATTGAGAAGACCTTAGCAGACAAGAGAGGAGAAAGACAAATGACCGATAACGAAAAATTCGAAGGATTCAAACAAAAAATAATCGATGAAAATGAAACAACATATGGGCAAGAAGTGAGAAAGACTTATGGAGAAAAAGCCGTTGATCAATCCAATCAAAAATTTGCAGGGATGAGTGAAGCGCAATTTGCTGAATGGCAAGAATTGGATGAAACGATACAACAAAAATTGGCTGCAGCTATGATAGACGGAGATGCTTCAAGTGATGCAGCACAGCATATCGCTGAATTGCACAAAAAATGGTTAAGTTTTACTTGGCCTGATTATTCTAGGGAAGCTCATCGTAATTTAGCTGAAATGTATGTTAGCGATGAACGTTTCACAGCTTATTATGATGAGAGAGCTGGCAAAGGAGCAGCTGCTTTTTTAAGAGATGCAATCAATCAATTTACTAAAAACTAGATGCTTCATAAGATAACATGAAATAAGACAGAACACGCTCCTTTTTGTTCTGTCTTATTTGTACTTTATCCTTTTTTAGAAGAGTAATTGATACGTTCTGTACTGGCGATCATAACGAGGGCACTAACCAAGAGAAAATAAGGATAAATAGACATACTGAATTTTGTTGTCAAAAAACCGAAAAACAAAGGCATCGTCATACTGCCAATGGCTGCGAAAGCCATTTGAAATCCAATAATGGATTGAGAAAGAGTTTTCCCGAAACGCTGAGGTGTCTCATGCACCATAGCAGGGTAAATAGGCGCACAGCCTAATCCAATCAATATCAAACCAATCATTAAAAAGATAGATGGCAATGGAAGGATCATTAAAAGACTGCCAGCTAGAATAGCAAGTGATCCAGCTCTCATTAAGTGTTTGCTGGTTATTTTTATCGTAAGAAATCCGGCAATGAAGCGTCCCAAAGTAATGCCGACAAAAAACAAGGAAAGCCAATTTGCAGCAGTTTTTGCGGGGATAGCTTGATAATTCACTAGGTAGCTGCTCCCCCAGACATGAGCAGTCGTTTCCACAGCACTATAAGAAAAAAAAGAAATTAAGGCAGGAAAAATCCCTTTAACTTTAAATAAGTTTTTAGATTCATTCTTTTTGCTTTCAGGTTGGCTTTCTAACAAATCCGTTTCGACTTTTTTCCATAAAGGGAGAGAGAGAAATAGGATGACGACTAAAATAAATTGAATAATTGAAATGGCAAGGTAACCTTTTCGCCATTGGTTATTCTGGCCTATAAAGTAAGCAAGAATAATTGGGCCTATTGTTGCACCAACGCCCCAAAAACAATGAAGCCAGTTCATATATTGTGCTCGGTAATGCAGCGCAACAAAATTATTTAAGCCGGCATCAACTGCTCCGCCGCCTAAGCCAAGTGGGATAGCAGCAATAACCAACCAGAAAAAAGAAGGCAGTGAATAAAAGCCGAAGAGTGCCACTGCTGTCATAAGGACACTGATCAATGTCAACTTCCCGGTACCGAAACGTGCAATCAATTTTCCGCTGAAGAGACTGGAGAGAATCGATCCTCCGCTAATAACCATAGAAAGACTGCCGGCATTTGCCAAAGGAACACCTAAATCTAGATGCATTACAGGCCATGCAGCACCTAGTAAAGAATCAGGTAAGCCTAAACTAATAAAAGAAGTAAAGATAATCATTAAAAGCAGCGTCATCATAAGTATGAAAACCTCCAAATAGGAATTAACTATTAAAATAAAGTTTGATAGCGTCTGTTATTCTGTTATTAAAAACAGTGTACCTTAGATAAGAAAAAATTTGGACTTTTTTATCATAATGATCATTTTATTTCTGAAAAGCTTTCATAATAAATAATTATCGCCACAAAACAAGTTAGTATAAACTTGTTTTGTGGCGATAATCCGTTTTGTAAAGACTTTTTAGTCTTTTAAATGTAACGTGAATGTTACAAAAAAGCTGGAATTTAACAATAAGGCGTAATAGCCTTAATTAATTCATCAATCGTATTGACAATGGTTCCGTTTGTTTTAACGATTCCAACAGTATAAAGATTGATATAAGAAAATTGGGATTCAGCGATTTCTTGCAAGGCGTCTAATTTCTTTTGATTAGTTGCGCCTTGCTGTCTTGAATCGGTATAGAGACCAATAATTGGAATCCCCGCTTGGTAAGCTACGCCAATTTCAGTAGCCACACCAACATCAATAGCAGCTCCATCTAAGACAGCTATCATAAAATCACAACTCAGCAATTGGTCTGTATCAAGTTTAGCAATCATGATTGAATCGGCATAAGCGTTTTTATCATTGATTTCTTCTTGATCTTGGGGCACATATAACTCTAAATCCGAGAAAGTTTTTTTTATTTCACTGACGACATACTTATTGTACATCACTTCCATTTCAGAAAATAAAGGGCTGGCAAAATAAGCTTTCTTTAACATTTACATTCCTCCTAATACGATTGTTACAAAAACAGTATACCTTAAATTGCGATTGTAATAAAAAGTAATCCGTCCGAAATATACTAAGAGGTTTTATCCGTTATACTATTGAGGAGTTAAAAACGAAGGAATAATAATGAAGGGTGTTGTCAATCTGTGAAAATTGGTAAATTAGTTGCAAGCTCAATAATAGCCTTTTTATTGATTACTGTTAGTCCAAGTACTGCATTTGCTGCAACGTTAGACGAAATTACATCTAAACAACAAGCCAAACAAGAAGAAATGGCAAAATTAGATAGCGAAGTCAGCCAAACATTAGTTAAAGTAAACGAAAAGAATACTGAACTTGAAAATTTAAACGCGAAAATAGAAGAGAAAAAAGGAAACATTGAACAGACTTCAACTGAGATCGATGAACAAGAAGAAGTTGTTCAAGCACGTGTTGATCAAGCTAAAGAACGTCTGCAAACCATTCAAACTTCTGAAGTTAATCAAAATGTGATTGTTTCATTATTTGAATCAGAAAGTGTTTCAGATTTATTTAATCGGGCTTATATCTTAGCAACTTTGCAAACTGCTGGAAATGATCAATTGAGTTTGGCAGAAGAAGAGCAAGAAAAGTTAGCTGATTTAAAGGAAAAATTAAATGAAGAAGCGATCGCGTTAGAAAACCAAACACAAGCAGCTGAAGAACAAAAAGCTGATTTAGATAAACAAGTGGCTGGTTTACAAAAAACGATGGATGAAAACCAAGATATTTTGAATGAATTAGACAGTGAGAAAAGAGCAGAAGAAACGAGAATTGCTGAAGCTAAAAAAGCTGAAGAAGAAGCTGCTGCTGAAAAAATCAAAGTAGCGCAAACAGCTGCCAAAGCAGAAAAAGAAAAAGCTAGTCAAGCTGCTGGTCAAGCAAAAGCAGAAGCGACAAAAGAAGCTGCAGAAGTGAAACCAGAAGCAAAAGTTGAAGCTGCACCAGCAGAAACTAAAACAACTGAAACTGCTAGTCCGAAAACAGAAGCGAAGCAGCCAGCTGAATCTGCTCCAGCAGCTTCAACAGGCAAAACACTAGTTGTATCTGCAACAGGCTACTCTACGGCTGAAGCAGGATTAAGCACACATACAGCTACTGGGATCGATTTAAGAAGCACACCAATGGTTATCGCTGTAGATCCGCGTGTGATCCCATTAGGATCAATGGTGGAAGTTCCAGGATATGGTGTAGCCATCGCTGGCGATACAGGCGGAGCGATTAAAGGGAACAAAATCGATGTCCACTTCTCATCAGTCGAACAAGCTTTTGCTTGGGGAAGAAAAACAGTAACCATTAAAGTGTTAAACTAATTTCTAAAAGAAAGAACAGGTGAAGAAATTGGCTGAACAAGTAGATATTGATTTTTACCAAGAAAAAGACGAAGCTGCTTTTTTAGAAGCATGGGAAGCCGCGTACGGTCCTATATCGAATGAAGAAATAGACGAATTATACAAAAAAATAGCTTTAGATATTCATGAGAAAGTTCAAAACGAAACCATTAAATTAGGCGATAGTTACCGTTACAAAGAAGTACTAGTCGGCTATTGTGATTACAGTTCATTTAATCAATTGTATTTATTTAGCCAAACTAAAAAGTAAACAAAACAACGATAGAAGCCAAAGCTTCTATCGTTGTTTTAGTATTCATGGACATTAGATAGAGAAACAAAGCAAGAAACTTTACAATTTGGTCAAAGGGCTGTAAAATTAATTGGCTTATGTAAAGCAAAGCGATGGGGGATTAAGAGAATGATCAACAATCATATCAATAATAAATTACTGTTGCTTCCTGAATTACCTGGATGCTATTTAATGAAAAACAGTGAAAAAGAAATTATTTATATTGGGAAAGCAAAGAATTTAAAAAACCGTGTCCGTTCTTATTTTAGGGGAACACATGAAGGCAAGACAGAGTTGCTGGTTAGAGAAATCGTCGACTTTGAAACCATTATTACCTCAACAGATAAAGAATCGCTTCTATTGGAAATTACACTGATCAAAAAACATCAACCCAAATACAATATTAAGTTAAAGCAAGGGACAAGCTACCCTTACCTTAAAATTACCAATGAACGCAATCCTCAATTGATCATTACATCTGAGGTTAAAAAAGATGGGGGGCTTTATTTTGGTCCATATCCAAACGTCTACGCAGCGAGCGAGACGCAACATTTTATCCAAAAGATTTATCCGCTTCGAAGATGCAATGGGAACCAAAAAAGAGCGTGCTTGTATTACCATATGGGCCAATGCTTAGGCCCATGCGATCATGAAGTTCCGGTAGAGGAATACGAAGCACAAATTGATAATATCAAACGCTTTTTAAATGGGGAAGTAAAAGAAATAAAAAGAGAATTGCATGAAAAAATGTTAGAGGCTGCCAGTGAACAAGCGTATGAACGAGCAGCGGAATACCGCAATCAGATCCATTACATTGAAACAACAGTGGAAAGACAAAATATAATCACTAATGACCCAACAACACGGGATGTCTTTAGTTATTATATGAATAAAGGATGGATCTCTATTCAAGTCTTTTTTATTCGCCAAGCAACATTGATCAAACGAGAAGCCGCTATCTTTCCTTGTTACGATTCGCCGCAAGAAGAGTTAGCCTCTTATATCGTTCAATTTTATCAAGAAGAAAATCACATTGTGCCAAAAGAAATATTGGTACCTAAAGAAGTCGATACGGAAATCTTAGCAGAGATTCTAGGAGTCTCAGTCAAGGTTCCGATTAGAGGACGAAAAAAAGATATGTTGGATTTGGCTACTAAAAATAGTGAAATCACATTAAATGAAAAATTTAATTTGATTGAACTAGATGATCGAAAAACAATTGGAGCAGTAAAAGAATTATCGGCAGCGATGAATTTACCATTTATTAGCCGTATTGAAGCTTTTGACCACTCAAATATACAAGGAACAAATCCTGTGTCAGCCATGGTTTCTTTTGAAGATGGCCGTCCCGACAAAAGCAATTACCGTAAATATAAAATCAAAACCGTTCACGGAAGCAATGAATTAGCGACAACTGAAGAAGTCGTTCGGAGACGCTACGAACGATTGCTTAAAGAAAACTTGCCGTTGCCGGATCTGATTTTAATGGATGGCGGTAAAATCCAAGTAAACGCAGCTATCAATATCCTCGAAAATGAATTGGGATTGGCTATTCCTGTAGCCGGCATGGTGAAAGACGATAAACATCGGACATCATCGCTTATTTATGGAGAAAAGCATGAGAAAATCGAATTAAAACCAACCAGCCAAGCGTTTTATTTGGTGCAGCGGATCCAAGATGAAGTCCACAGATTTGCCATTACTTTCCATCGTCAATTACGCAGTAAAAATAGTTTGTCCTCAAAACTAGATCAAATCGAGGGCGTTGGACCAAAAACACGAACTAAAATTTTGAAACACTTTAAATCGTTAAAGAAAGCTAAAGAAGCAAGTGTGGAAGAAATCAAAAGTTTGGGTATTCCAATCAAAACAGCTGAAAGAATCAAAGCAGAATTAGATTAAGCTAAGAAAAACGCTCTTTTCTACAATGAGAATTGTAGAAAAGAGCGTTTTTTTGTTCTGTTTTGTTAAAGTTATTCAATTAATGCAGAAAATATCCCTAAAAAGCCTGACATAAAGTATACTGTAAAAGGTAAAAATAATTGAATGAAAACTGAAAATTCGGGTAGGCCAGAATCATCTTTTTTTGTTTGAAATAGTAATAGGAGTGTCGAAATGTTTATTTTACAATTTTTAATTATTTTATTAGCTGCAAAACTGGCGGGACAAGTCAGTATTCGTTTAGGGCAGCCCTCTGTTTTAGGGAAAATCATCATCGGGATCGTTATTGGTCCGGCTATGCTAGGTTGGATACAAGATACTGAAATTTTAAAAGTATTTAGTGATATTGGAGTTTTATTGCTGATGTTTTTAGCAGGTTTGGAAACGAATTTGACTGATTTGAATAAAAACAAAAAGTCTTCATTATTCGTAGCTGCTGGAGGGATTTTATTTCCGATTGTCGGTGGGTTCGTAGGAGGATACGGTTATGGTCTTTCTATTGCTGAATCTATCTTCTTAGGTTTGATTCTATCCGCCACTTCTGTCAGTATTGCTGTACAGACATTGCGTGAGCTTGGCTGGTTGCAGAGCAGGGAAGGTTCTACCTTGCTAGGTGCCGCTGTGATAGATGATATCGTTGTTGTTATCCTATTGGCATTAGATATGAGCTTTTTTATGGGAACGAACGTTAATCTATTTGTGTTACTAGTTGAAAAAATTCTGTTTTTTGTCATCAGTCTGTTGATTTCGAAATGGTTGGTTCCTACTTTTATAGGGCTGTTTTCAAAATTAAAAGTTACTGAGTCTTTGTTAAGCGGATCACTGATCGTCTGTTTTGCTTTTGCTTTATTTGCAGAATATTTAGGAGTAGCTGGTATTATAGGTACTTTTATTGCTGGGATTGCCATTGGACAAACAGAATATAAAAAAGAAGTTGAAAGCAAGATAGAATCGATTGCTTATGGTATTTTTGTTCCAGTGTTTTTTGCCAGCATCGGGATTTCTGTTTCGTTCATTGGACTAAGCAACCAAATCGTCTTTACGCTTGTTTTTTCAGTAATTGCGATTGCTTCAAAATTCGTGGGCGCTGGTTTAGGTGCTCGCTTGTCTGGATTTAATACCCACTCTTCAATGGGGATCGGGGCAGGAATGGTTTCACGAGGAGAAGTAGCTTTAATCGTTATCGCTATGGGATTAGAAAATCAGTTGATTCCTGTCGTTTATTATACGCCTATGATTATTGTGGTGATCATTACAACGCTTGTAACGCCGCCACTATTGAAAGTGTTTTTCAACAACAAATGATTAAAGATACGTTTTTTTCTAAGTTATAAAAAAAGTCAGCTCATAGAGCTGGCTTTTTTGGTTCTATCATTTTTGATATTGATAAATGAGATGGCTGTATGCTATAAACTTGAAATTTTTGGAGAAATAGTGGCTGCTTGCAGCTATGAAGAGGATTCAATGCGAATTACGAAGCGCTTATGCTTCGTTTGAGGCTTGAAAACCTGGAGACTATAAGGCTCCAGGAGATCCCATGGCCTTCAACAAGCAAAAACATAAGTTTCGGAGAAAATTCCAACTCCCTAAGAGTCACCCACACGATCTGACAAAGAGCTGTTTTTTAACGTACAGCTAAAAAGACTGAAGAGCCTGTATCATCTGTAATCAACACATTAGGATTAATTAATCCGCTTGCACCTTTTAAAACCAAAGTGTTTTTTTCTTTTTGGTAATTTAATGTCAATTGTTCATCTAAGAAGTCTAAACTCCAACCTTGAATCGGCAAGTCGCCTAACGAACTAGCTAGAGTTGTGTCTAATTCAGGATCTTCTTGTTGGGTTAATTTTAAAGTGAAAATACCATTATTCCCGCAAATACAGCCAATCCGAGATTCATAGTAAACGACTAGTTTCCCTGGATTGAGAGTTTGTGCTTTTGAAATGCGTTGCTGTGCAGCTTCTGTTATTTCTAAAAACATATCAAACACTCCTTCGATACTCTTACTTCTTACTCTGCTACTCTATACAATAGTATCGCGGAAAAGGATGAAAGTCCACTGCAGCAGCTTAAAGAGTAGATTTTATCCTCATGATTAATAGGTTTTATTATTTTTGGTGTGGGTAAGTGAAATGATTGCATTCTATAACCGTGAAATCATGGCGACATCCAAGGCTCTAGGAGGTTCCATGGCTTTCCACAAGCAACACGTAAGTTTCGGAGGAAATTTCAACACCTAAGAGAGTCGCCAACACGATTTAACAAAGTAGCCGTTTAATGATTAAAAAAACAAATGAAAAAAGGTTCTATGGCACAAAACCATAGAACCTTTTTTGCTCCTGTGGAACAAAGGATTTTCTAAACTAAAATTTTATTTAAGAAGTCTTGAGTACGAATGTGTTTGGGATGATTGAAGATCTCTTCGGGCGTACCTTCTTCGACAATGTAGCCCCCATCCATAAAAATAACGCGGTCAGCCACTTCTTTAGCAAAGCCCATTTCATGAGTGACAACGACCATCGTCATCCCTTGGTTGGCAAGTACTTGCATGACTTCTAAAACATCCCCAACCATTTCTGGATCCAATGCACTCGTCGGTTCATCAAACAACATAATATCAGGCTGCATTGCCAACGCACGGGCAATGGCCACACGTTGTTTTTGACCTCCTGATAAAGAATTGGGATAATCGTCAACTTTTTCAGTTAAACCGACCGTTTCTAACAACCCTAGAGCTCTAGTTTTAAGTTCTGCATCGGTTTCTTTTTTTAATTCTTTAGGAGCCAAGGTAATGTTTTCTAAGACTGACAAATGAGGGAACAAGTTGAAATGTTGGAAAACCATCCCAATATTTTCGCGCACTTTATTGATGTTTTGAGAAGGATCGCTTAAGTCATAATCGTCGATGATCACTTTTCCGCCTGTGATTTCTTCTAATTGATTTAAACAACGCAAGAAAGTACTTTTTCCAGAACCGGACGGCCCGATAATGCAGACCACTTCTCCTTCTTTGATCTCAACATTTAAATCTCTTAATACTTCTAATTGACCAAAACTTTTTTTAAGGTTTTCAACTTTTAATTTAGGCATTGTTTAACTTCCTTTCCAAGTAATTTGAAAATTTCGTTAGAGCAGTAATCACGATTAAATACATCAAAGCAACGATCAACCACATATCGCCAGATGAGAAAGTCCGAGCAATAATGATTTTTCCGGTTTGTGTCAATTCAACGAGACCGATCACGGACAAGATAGACGTATCTTTTAACGTGATGACAAATTGGTTGATAAATGAAGGCACCATGATTTTGATAGCTTGTGGCAGCACGATTTTGCGCATAGAAAGGTTGTAAGGCAACCCTAAGCTGCGAGCTGCTTCCAGTTGGCCTTTATCAACAGCCTGGATGCCTCCGCGTACAAGTTCTGCAATGTAAGCAGCAGTATTTAAGCTTAATGTGATGATTCCGGCAACAGTGGCTGAAAGACGCAAGTCAAAGAGCTGCGGAATAGAAAAGTAAACAAAAAATGCTAAAACGATTAAAGGGATTCCGCGGAACAAATCCACATAAATAGAAGCGATCCATTTCAAAACCGTATTCGGTGAAGCGCTAAAGAGTCCCAAAACAACACCGACGATCGTAGCGATCACAAAAGCAATAAGCGTCAGCAATAAGGTCTGGCCTAATCCTTTTAAAAGTTCGCCGCTATTTTCTTTGATCAATGCGAAGAAACCCATATTAGATGCAGCAGCTGTAGAATTTTCGCCTAAATAAGTATCTAAAATCTCTTGGTATGTTCCGTTTGCACGGATATTGATCAATCCTGCGTTGAATTGTTCGATCAATTCGGGATTCATTCCTTTATTCACTGCAAAACCGTAATTATCGCCAGGTTCTGCTTCAGTCGGCAATTTTAATTTTAAACGGTCATTATTAAGTGCATAAGCCATGACTGGATAATCTTCAAAGGCGGCATCTGAATTACCAGCTTGAACATCCTCATACATATTAGCGGAGTCTTCAAAGGTATTCAGTTTAAATCCGTATTTTTTTTGAATGGACTCTGCAAAAGCAGATCCAGTCGTACCTGTTTTGACTGCAACTGTTTTTCCAGCTAAATCTTCATAGCTGGTGATCTCATCATCTGAAGCACCAACGGCCATGACGACCCCGCTTTCAAAGTATGGATCAGAGAAATCAAAAGAAGCTTTACGCTCATCTGTGATACTCATTCCAGCAATCATTCCATCAATTTGGTTGGATTCTAAAGCTTGTAGTGCGGCACTGAATCCTAAAGGTTTTAATTCATATTCGAAACCTTGATCCTCAGCAATGGCATTTAAAATATCAATATCGATTCCAACGTATTCTCCATCGGCCGTTTGGTATTCAAATGGAGCAAAGGTTACATCCGTTCCGATAAGGTATTTTCCATCTGTTGTTTTTGCAGAAGCATCCATAGGATATGCCATTGAAAAACATACTCCTACTATCACCATTAGTGCGACCAAAAACATTGAGCGTTTGTGCTTTTTCATAAATTTCCCCTCCTGTATAAGTTATTATTTTAATTTAAAGTGAAGCCATTTGCAACTGCTATGTTATCTTGCTGTGTTAGGAAACCTGACATAAAAAAATAGGAATGAATCCTGAAAGACCATTTGAAATAAAAACCTATTTTAGGTATAGTTGTAAAAAGATTTTGAGGAGTGTGGAAAACAATGATCAGACCAGCTGTAAAAGAAGATATTGATCAATTGATAGCATTAGTTTGGATCGTATTAGAAGATATGGAGCTGCCGCTGCTCAAGCAAGCATCGGAAAATCGTTTGAAGGCGCTCATGAAAGAAGCTATGCTGAATGAAAATTATCGTTATAGTTACCGGCGTGCAATCGTCTGTCTGCGAGATGGCAACATTGCAGGAACTGCTTTTGGATACAAAGGCGAACTGGAACCCGAAATAGACCAAGCATTTATAGAAGTCACGCAAGCAGCAGGATTGGAAGACGGCCATTTATTCCAAGATACAGAAACGCATCCTGGCGAATGGTATCTTGACACACTAGTAACCGATGCTGCTTATCGAGGACAAGGTGTGGCTACAGAATTGTTAGCTGCTCTTCCGGAGATCGCTAAAGCACAGGGTGAGACTCTTATCGGCTTAAATTGTGATCAAAAGAACCAACCAGCTAAACACTTGTACCAAAAAGCAGGGTACCAAAAAGTTGGAGAGTGTACGTTGAGCGGTACCGTATATGACCATATGCAACTCTCGTTAACTTAAAAAAGCTTCTGCTTTTGAAGATTTTCAAAAACAGAAGCTGAAATGAATGGTTTATATTGGTTGATAAAAGTGTCCTTTTGCGCGCTTGGCTGCAGCAGGCAAGCGTGTCAGAGTCAAATGGTCTACAATGACCGCGATACACAAACAAATAGGAACATCTTGGGATTGGTTAACGCTTAAAGCATAAAAATCACCAAAAGCTAAATATGCTTTTTCCATTGTCATAACGGGACGAGTCGGGTGATGGACACGATAATGGTGGTTATAAAAATCACCCGTTACGAGCCAATTTAACCGGCTGACTTTAAAATAAGGTCCTTTTATTCCAGGATGTTTTGTAATGGAAGCAATTTTTTTCCCGGCAACATAGACATCAAATTTAGGGAAAAGCGATAAGACCGTTTGCTTGACTTCGACTAGCAAGGTTCCATCCATTGCATAGAGTGAAAGTCCGTCACCGATTCTGCCCCATTTTCCAATAATAAGAAAGATGTCTTTTCCTTTTTCATCTTTAACGATAATTCGATTTTGAATAGATACATACGCTTGTTTCATATAAAGGTGTACCATTTTTTAATCACCTCAAGTTGATCGTTCATTGTCGTTCGTTTTGTCGTGAAGAGAAAAAACAAGCCCTTAGTTTTCTAATAAAGGACTGTTTAAAAAGGCGAAAGAGTTAGTTATTTAACAAGATATAGATTTCCTTAATTTCATTATAACAAAAATACTATAAAAAACGAAGGGGCCTAAAAATTACCCTACACTTGTTGGTTTCCTTTTTGTATACTAGGAACAACAAAGAATGAAAAGTAGAAAAATAAAAAAGGAGAGTAAAAAAACATGAAAGCTATCGTAACGGTAATTGGAAAAGATCAAGTGGGAATCGTGGCCAAAGTTAGCCAAACTTTGATGGAGTTAAATATCAATATTTTAGATGTTTCGCAAACAATTTTAGATGGGTATTTTACAATGATGCTCATTTGTGAAGTTGGAACAGCAAATCAGCCTTTTGATGAAGTTAAATTACGGCTGCGTGCTACTGGCGAAGAGTCAGGCGTAAAAGTCACGATCCAAAAGCAAGAAATATTTGACGCAATGCATAAACTTTAAAGGAGGAAACCAGACTTGGAACCAACTAATATATTAGAGACGATTCGCATGATTGAAGAAGAAAAACTTGATATCCGTACGATCACTATGGGAATTTCATTATTGGATTGTATTGATAGCGACGGTGAACGGGCTCGAAAAAAGATTTATGAAAAAATCGTCACACAAGCAAAAGACTTAGTAACAACCGGTGAAGCAATCGAAGCAGAATATGGCATCCCAATTGTGAATAAGCGTATTTCAGTTACGCCTATTTCGTTGATTGCAGGAGCTTCAGCTGATGAGGATTACGTAGCCTATGCTAAAACATTAGATGCTGCAGCCAGAGAAGTGGGAGTAAACTTTATTGGCGGTTTCTCTGCGTTAGTGGACAAAGGCTACCATAAAGGGGACTCGGTTTTGATTCGTTCTATTCCCCGTGCTTTAGCTGAAACAGAACGCGTTTGTGCTTCTGTTAGTGTAGGGTCAACGAAGAGCGGCATCAATATGGATGCTATTGCTCAAATGGGCGAAATCATTAAAGAAACCGCAGAATTAACGAAAGAAACACAAGGATTGGGCTGCGCTAAACTAGTTGTGTTTACGAATGCAGTAGAAGATAATCCGTTTATGGCAGGTGCTTTTCATGGTGTAGGTGAAGCGGATTGTGTCATCAATGTGGGAATCAGCGGTCCAGGGGTTGTGAAGCGTGCACTTGAAAAAGTGAAAGGCGAATCATTTGATGTGGTAGCAGAAACTGTGAAGAAAACAGCTTTTAAAATCACACGTATGGGGCAGTTGGTAGGGCAGCAAGCTTCGAAGCGGCTGAATGTTCCATTTGGAATCGTTGATTTGTCACTAGCACCAACACCGGCAGTTGGCGATTCAGTTGCGCATATTTTAGAAGAAATGGGATTGGAACGAGTGGGAACTCATGGAACAACAGCAGCTTTAGCTTTATTGAACGATGCTGTAAAAAAAGGTGGTATCATGGCATGCGGACATGTTGGAGGTTTATCGGGAGCATTTATTCCGGTTTCAGAAGATATCGGTATGATCGAAGCTGTAGAAGCAGGAGCATTAACGATTGATAAACTGGAAGCCATGACTGCTATCTGTTCAGTAGGATTAGATATGATCGCTGTTCCGGGAGATACGTCAGCCGCTACATTAGCAGCGATGATCGCAGATGAAGCAGCAATCGGGATGATCAACAATAAAACGACTGCTGTACGTGTTATTCCGGCTCCTGGTTCAAAAGTAGGCGATCGAATCGTTTTAGGCGGCTTGTTGGGAACTGCACCAGTGATGGCGGTCAATCCTTTTGGGTCATCTGATTTTATTGCCAGAGGGGGCAGAATCCCTGCGCCTGTACATTCATTTAAAAATTAAAATTCAACAAAAAAAGCATTTGAGACAATGAGAACCTTTGTCTCAAACGCTTTTTTTTATGGAGTACTTTTAAAGACATGGTTCAGGTCTTGAATAGCTTTGACTAATTCGTCGAGTTTTGTTTCCATTCGTTGGAGTAAAAACCAGGCAACAAAAATGGGGAAACCAAGACTGCCGATAATCTCAGCAATAACAGATAACCATTCCGTGTTCGCTTCCATTAGGACCGCTCCTTTCTTGAGAAGAGTGCCATCTCATTAAAGATAACGAAATGAAAACCAGCAGTGTCACCTATAGAGATACAAAAACAGCTCTTACCGATAAAGCGGCAAGAGCTGTTTTACATGAAATTCAACGAAGCAAATCATTGTTTTATTAAACGATTGCTATGGAACGTGCGTTAATCTTTTAATGGTACTGAAACCAATTGCTGATCCATGTCATTGCTGAGTGCCAATAAGACTGATTGAGCAACACCGTCATCATTGTTAGTAGCTGTAAGGTATTTAGCTTGCGCTTTGACGCCGTCTTCAGCATTTTCAACAGCCACACTGTAACCAGCTACTTTTAACATTGAGACATCATTAAAGTTATCTCCCAGAGCCATTACGTTTTCCATTGGGATGTTCCATTTTTCTGCTGCACGGGCTAAAGCAAGGCCTTTTTGAGCTTTGATGTGGTTGATTTCAATGTTGTTAATAAATGAAGCAGTAATGGCTAAATCACCGGTAGTAGCTAAATCATCTGCTAGAGGACTTAATACTTCTGGCCCATCTTCACTAAAAGTAATCATTTTTAAGATTTCAATAGAATCATTTTCTAATAGTTCTTCGTATTCAGCAACATAATTGATATTCATAATTTCTAAACGGGCAGCTGCCAAAACAACAGCCATTTTGAAAGAAGTATCTGGATTGGTTTTGTAAAGCAAAGAAGCAACTGATTCGATCCGTTTGGCTTTATTATCTGAATAAATACCATGTGAGGTAGTCATTTCACAGTAAAGATTTAAGTCTCTTGTTTTCTTCAAAATCGTGCGAACAGTGTCTTTCTCGATGCCGATATTTTCGATGACTTCGCCTTTTTCGTCATAGACTTGTGCTCCATTTAAAGTGATGAGCGGACAAGAAATGCCGACTTCTTCTAATAATGGTTTAGCTTCTGTGTATCCACGGCCAGTGGCGACCATAAAACGAATGCCTTGTTTTTGTGCTTCCAAGATAGCTTTAGCATTCGTTTTTGAAATAACCATACGTCCGTTAAGTAATGTTCCATCCATATCCGATGCAATAAGTTTAATCATGATTATTTTTCCTCCTAAAATTCATTTGTCCTTTTTAGTTTACCATTATTCAATCAAAAAAAGTATGAATAAAGTTTTTACCGTACTTAAACTGCTGCTTAGGTAAAGTAGTCGAAATACTTGTACGAGATTAAGAACTTTAGTACGATGAACAAGAAAAGATAAAGAATGGAGGCTATATTTTGACTATACCGATTAAAAATGACTGGGCGCCGATTTTAAACCAAGCGAGTTTGACTCCTACTTATCAAAAACTGAGACAGTTTTTGGCAAAAGAATACCAAGAAGAAACAGTTTATCCAGCAATGGATCAAATCTGGGAGGCTTTTGAGTGGACGCCGTATCATGAAGTCAAAGTAGTGATCTTGGGACAAGACCCTTACCATGGTCCGCATCAAGCTCATGGCTTGAGTTTTTCTGTACAACCTACAGTGAAAGTTCCACCATCGCTTTTAAATATTTATAAAGAACTAGAAAATGATTTAGGCTATCCTCCAGTAAAACACGGTTATTTAAAATCTTGGGCGGATCAAGGCGTGTTATTGTTGAATACAGTGTTGACCGTACGCAAAGGAGAAGCTCATTCACACCGGAATAAAGGGTGGGAACAAGTAACAGATATGGTGATACAAAAGTTGAGCGAACGAGAAACCCCTATGGTATTTATTTTATGGGGAAGTCCATCGATAAAAAAAAGAGCCTTGATTGATGAACAAAAACATACAGTCATTACTTCACCGCATCCTAGCCCGTTATCTGCTTACCGAGGATTTTTTGGATCAAAACCATTTTCGAAAGCCAATGCTGCATTGATTCAAATGGGGCAAGAACCGATTAACTGGCAGCTGCCGGAGGAAGTCTAAAATTTTCCAAGCGGTTATATGAGGGATATTTTCAAACTGTACTAACGCAAAATGGATAACAAATGAGAAAAGCGATGGAATATAGAGTTTATTTAGAAAACAGGCTCAAAAAACTGTTATTTTCTGACATAAGATAGTATGATAGAAGAGAAGTAAAAAACACAAAACGTGGAGGGAATTAGCGTGGAATTATTTGATAGTTTAAAATTTAACATTGTTAGAAAAAATATCCGAATTGTTTTTCCAGAAGGAACAGAGCCTCGTATTATTGGAGCAGTTGTTCGTTTACAATCAGAAGAATTGATTCACCCAGTATTGCTTGGTAACCCGGCAGAAATTAAAGACATTGCTAAAAAACGCGGTTTTAATGTCGATAACATCGAAATCATTGATCAAAACAATTATGAAGGCCTGGATGAATTGGTCGCTGCATTCGTTGAACGTCGTAAAGGAAAAGTTTCAGAAGAACAAGCAAGAGAGTTGCTGAAAGATGAAAACTATTTCGGAACGATGTTGACCTATATGGGCAAAGTTGAAGGATTAGTCAGTGGAGCGGTTCATTCTACAGGTGATACTGTTCGTCCTGCTTTGCAAATCATTAAAACAAAACCAGGTGTGAGCCGGACAAGTGGCGCATTCATTATGTTGCGTGGACGCGATAATGAAAAATACTTGTTCTCAGATTGTGCTATCAACGTAAATCCAAATGCTCAAGAATTAGCTGAAATTGCTGTTGAAAGTGCTAAAACGGCTGAATTATTTGGCATTGACCCTAAAGTGGCAATGTTAAGCTTTTCAACTATGGGATCAGCAAAAGCTGAAGAAGCAACCAAAGTCGCTGAAGCAACTAAAATTGCTCAAGAATTAGCTCCACAATATGAAATCGACGGTGAATTACAATTTGATGCTGCTTACGTAGCGTCTGTTGGACAACAAAAAGCACCTGATTCAAAAGTTGCAGGTCAAGCAACAGTCTTTGTATTCCCTGAATTACAGTCTGGGAATATCGGCTACAAAATTGCCCAACGTTTTGGTAACTTTGAAGCTATTGGACCTATCTTGCAAGGATTGAATAAACCAATTTCTGACCTTTCACGTGGTTGTAACGAAGAAGATGTTTATAAACTAGCGATCATTACAGCTACTCAAAGCTTAATGAACTAAAAAAAAGTGATGCTTTCTTTAAAAGAAGCATCACTTTTTTTCTATATAAGTGAGAATGTTTGCGCTTGCTCGCTGCTTCTTATTATAATGAATGAGAGCAATAGAAAGTAAGGAGGGATTCATGATGAAGATAGGAATTATTGGCGCTACAGGAAAATCCGGTTCGCGTATTACAGCAGAAGCATTGGATAGAGGATATTTAGTGGTGCCGCTTGTTCGAAATGCGAATAAATTGGAAGACCAAGACTGGACGATCGTCGAAAAAGATCTATACGATTTGAATTATGAAGACGTTAAGGGGTTAGACGTGGTAGTCGATGCTTTCAAGCCTCCTCAAGGACGCGAAGAACTTCACCAGACTAGTCTGGAACACTTAATAGCCATTCTGAAAGGACACTCCAAACCTCGTTTAATCGTTGTTGGAGGAGCAGGCAGCTTAATAGTCGATAGAGAAAACGGTACCCGGTTAATGGATACAACAGACTTTCCAGATGTTGCCAAACCAACTGCTTTTCATATGAGCAAAGCTTTAGAGACATTAGAAAAAACGACTGAGGTAAATTGGACCTATTTAAGCCCTTCTCAATTTTTTAATCCAAAAGGAGAACGGACTGGAGGCTACCAAGTTGGCACAGATTATCTATTAACCAATCACTTGGGTCAAAGTGAAATCAGTTACGCTGATTATGCCATTGCTTTAATAGATGAAATCGAAAATCGAGCTTTTGTCGGCAAGCGTTTTACGGTTTGCAGCAAATAAAAAAATTGTTTCGTTATTTTTCCATCATAAGCTTTTTAGCGGCTTTTGGTGGAATTTTTGTTTCGCATTTTTCTGCCTAGTGCTTTACAATTAAGTTAAAAGAAGTTCTATCAGGAAAACAGGATTTTATATAGATAAGAGGGAAAGAGATGAAACCAATTCAAGCGCACAATGAAGATGAAACAAAAGCAATTGCTGCTGCCCTGGCAGCCTTCCTTGTTCCAGGCGATATTATCTTATTAGAAGGCGATCTGGGAGCTGGGAAAACAACTTTTACTAAGGGGTTAGCAACAGGACTAGGAATCAAAAGAGTCATTAAAAGTCCGACTTATACCATTATCCGTGAATATTTAGATGGCCGGTTGCCTCTGTATCACATGGACGTTTACCGGTTAGAAGAAACCGGCGGAACAGACCTAGGGTTGGAAGAATATTTTGAAGGCGATGGAGTCTCTATCGTAGAGTGGGCTACATTCATTCCAGAGGATATCCCTAGTGAATACTTGCAAATCAAATTACAGCCCTCTGGAGAAGATTTAACAGAGCGCACCATCACTTTCAAAGCAGTAGGCCAACATTACGAAGCATTGTTGAGCCGTTTGGATGAAAGTGAAAAGGAAAAAGGAGTTTAGGAAATGTCAGAAAAACAATCAGTAGCTATTTCAATTCGTCCAGCATCGCCTAATGATGCTGCTGGCGTTTTGGCACACGTTAGCCAAACGTCAAAAGAAACAAGCTTTTTGACCATGGGAAGTGAAGGACCGAAGATAACGGTCGAAGAAGAAAAACACCATCTTAAAAAAATTGATGAATCAGATAACAACTTTTTGTTACTGGCTTTGGACGGAGAGAATATCGTTGGAATGGCATCTATCAACGGAGGTTCCAGCCCCAAAGTGAAACATATTGGAGAGCTGGGTGTTTCCATTGTAAAAGACTATTGGGGTATGGGATTAGGAACCTTACTGTTAGAAGACATCATTGAATGGGCAGCAGCATCCGGCGTTATCAAACGGTTGGAACTGACGGTTCAAGCACGTAATAAACGAGCGATCCATGTATACGAAAAATTGGGTTTCTTGCAAGAAGCAGTCATGCAACGCGGCGTAAAAGACGACGACGGCAGTTATTTGGATGTCTGCTTGATGAGTCTGTTGATTGGTGAAACAGAGTAAACAAAAAAGAGGACAAAGAAATATTTCTTTGTCCTCTTTTTTGTTAATGGTACTGCCAAGTCAAATATGTTTGACCATTTTTTTTAATGGATCCGTTCCAAAGCGATCTTCTAAATAAAGCAAGATATTCGCACTCGCATTGCTGTCATCCAAAGCGTGGTGATGATTCTTTAATTCGATACCTAGATGATCACAAACGGTATTCAATTTATGATTAGGAAGTTCAGTAATGAGTTTGCGGCTCGATTGAACGGTGCACAGTGTTTGGAAATGCGGTCGCTCAATTTCATAATAATCTAAACAACCGTGCAAAACGCCGCGATCAAAAGGCAGATTGTGAGCGACGATCAATTTGTTTTCTTTAAAACAGGGCTTGATGTCTTCCCAGACACGGGCAAAGTTCGGTGCATCTGCCACGTCGCTTTCATGAATCCCGTGAATTTGAATATTGCGCCAAAAAAACTCGGTTTCTGGTTTGATCAAAGAATAATAGTGGTCGACAATTTGGCTGTTTCGTACAATGGTTAATGCTACAGAACAAGCACTGTGCCGTTGGTGATTGGCTGTTTCAAAATCCAGTGCAATAAAATTCATTTTTTTCCTCCTCGAACAGACATTCTGTTAATAGTATAGTCGCTTTTATCTTAAAAGGCTAATTTCCGGTTTGATTATAAGAAAAGTTTAAGAATTTCAGTGGCTTTTCTTTTGGAGCATGTTCTAAAAGAAAGAGATGGATATATAAAAAGAGATGAGACTTTTGTCTCATCCCTTAAAGTGATTTTCCTGTGGATTTTTAAAATAATCCTTTCAGTAACTGATACAGTCCAATAAGATAGAATACTATAATGAAGTATTTTACTTCAATGAAGAAGAATGAATGCGTATTTTTAATAATGACTTTATTTCCATTTTCATCAAATAAATGCTGTTCCTTTTTAGGCAATTTATTTCCAATAAACCAAGACAATGTCCCTGCGATAAAAAAGACTAGACCAAATAAATACGGGAATTGATTCATCACATCATTATTTCCGGTTATAAATAGAGCAGGAAAATAAACCAGTGCAATACTTGCCATAACAATAGGGATTATAATAAAACCCAAACTTTCCAAACGATCATATTATAGTTCCTCCTTTTTTCTTTTTTTATTATACAGAAAAAGGAACTAAAAAACGATGATTTTACGTTTTTTTAGAATTGCGGCAATTGAAAAAACATGCCTATTTTATGTATCGGTGGGGTGGCTTTCAAACGTTATTCAGTCCTATCTGATTTTCTAAGGAGGCAATACCCTAAGATTAACAAACTATACCCCACGAAGATGTTTTGAGTTATTAATGCAAAAATAGCTGAATTAAAGACAACTGCTGAAAGAAATTTAAAGAGAAGACATTTATTCATTGGACAACCTCCGTAGATAGTTCTTATCTTACTTCTAGCTCTATTGTCTAGGAAACGTTGAGACACTAAAAGAACGCAATGGTTTACATCTGAGCACCTAATGGTTGATAAGGTGCTTTTTTCATACTATCAGTCTCATGTAAACCATTTGGTTGCTAAAAGGTAACCAATGGTTGATAGTCCATGGTCAGTGCTTTCGGTATGATGATATAGAAAGAAAGCTGCAAGGAGACGTGGCAAATCGATTACAAATCTCGAGGCGATCCATCTCTAAGTGGAAGAATGGAAATAGCTAGCCTAGTTTAGGCAATACCGTCGAATTTATAGAGTGATTTAATAGAAAGAAGGGTGAAAATTGTCTGCTGTAATAAAAAAAATATTGAAATCATCTGCTGATTCCTATTTGTCATTAGTACTGCTACTTACCATTACTAATCTTATTCTTACGTTAAGAGAGGATACGACAATCAAAGATAAATTCACTCGGGAATTTTTTTACAGTCTGGTTTGGATTATACCTATATTGATTGTAGCTGTGAGCATTAGAGTATTATTTACTCATTATATAAACAAAAAAAGAAGAATGTGAAATCGAAGAGAACATCTAGTCAACCCGCTTTTCACCTCGGAAAAAAGCCTCCAATAAAAAAGCAGCGCCGACGTCCATTACGGGCGCCAGTGCTGCTTCACTTACTCAAAAACTTATTTTTTCATATCAAACAAACGAGCGTTTTTCACGTCTTCAATTGTTTGTGTTCCAGCTAGCTGCATAACTCGTCTTAAATCTGTTTCGAAGTAATCTAAAACAGATTTAACGCCTTTCCATCCGCCTAAAGCTAATCCATATAATACTGGACGACCTACAGCAACGATGTCAGCACCGCTTGCTAGCGCTTTGAAGATGTGTTCTCCACGACGAATGCCACTGTCGAATACGATTGGAACACGACCAGCGACTGCTTTAGAAATTTCAGCTAATGTATCAAATGAACCCGGTGCTTCGTCTAATTGACGGCCTCCGTGGTTAGAAACCCAGACACCTGCTGCTCCAGCACCAATAGCTAAGACAGCATCTTCAGGAGTTTGGATCCCTTTAACAAAGACAGGCAATCCTGAATAATCAGAAATGAATTTAACATCTGCTGGACAGATTTTTTGTTTTGATTGAGCATAAATATTGTTCAGAGACATATTTTTACCTGATCCAGTCAAGTAACGCGATACGATCGGCATACCAAATGGGTAAACGAATTTATTCAGCATGTCTTTTTCACGGTTGCCGCTTAATGTTGCATCAGCTGTTAAGATGATTGCTGTAGCGCCATCAGCTTTTGCTTCGTCTAAAATGTTTTTATTCATTTCGTCATCTTTACTCATGTAGATTTGGAACCACCGTGGGCTGCCGTCTAAGCCTTTTTCGATTTCTTCAAATGTAGCTCCTGAGTAAGCACTGATGGACATGATCGTTCCGCCAAATTCAGCGATTCCTTTAGCTGTTCCGGCTTCTTTAGTTGCATGAGCTAACCCATGAGCTGCGATTGGGGCCATGATAAATGGTACTTTGATGTCATGGCCTAAAATAGAAGTTGAAGTATCAGGATTTTCGACATCCGCTAATACACGAGGCAAAATACCTTTGCGTTTCCAAGCTTCGTTGTTTTGTTTTAATGTGTATTCTTCACCAGAAGCACCTGAGATATAATCAAACCCGCCTTTAGGCACTACTTCGCGAGCTTGGTCTTCAAGTCGATAAGTGCTGATAACATCGATTTCTTGTTCTACTGTTGGTGCATCATATTTAATAATTTGTTCATCTACCATAGTTTTTCAACCATCCTTTTATGTGTATTTTTTTAAATTTTAAACCCATTTTAAATTAAAACAATAAATTGATAATCGGAACCGTTAATGGTGCTAAGATAACGACGACAATTCCCGTCACAACGATTGACAACCCAGACATCGCGCCTTGAACGTCACCCATTTCAATCGCTTTGGTGGTTCCCATTGCGTGAGAGGAACTTCCAAGAGCAACTCCCTGAGCTACTGGATCATCAATTTTGAATATTTTGAAAACTGTTTGTCCGACGACAGCACCAATCACTCCAGTAAATACAACCACCGCAACGGTTAAGGAAACAATACCGCCAAGGGATTCAGAAACGCCAACTGCAATCGCTGTAGTAATCGATTTCGGAATCAACGTTGCCACCATATTCCGGTCAAATTGGAACAACAATGCGAAAGCAAAAATCATTACCGTATGGAAAACCACTCCGGATACGATTCCAGTTAAGATTGCTGGATAGTATTTTTTCAAATATACAAAATTCTTTTCCAGTTTAATGGCTAAAGCTACAGTAGCTGGAGTAACAAACAAACTAAAGAATTGTCCGCCAGTATTATAGGTTTCCAGCGGTATATCGGTTACTAGAAGCAGAATGATAATGACAACAATCGCAAATACTAAAGGCGTAAACAGCGGATTCGGCCATTTGGCTTTTAATTTTCCAGCCAGCAAATACAAACCTACTGTAACCACGATCCACAAAAATGGACTGGTTAAAATCTTATCAAACATGCAAGTTTTCTCCTTTCTCCGGTACAGTGTTTTTCTCTGCACGGCGTTTTACGCCTTGTACCACTTTCCCAACAAATGCCATCATAAGCACGGTTGTTACTGCCATAATAATCAGCAGCTGCCACCACGTGTTGGCTAAAACATCAAAGTTTGATATCAACCCTACACCTGCTGGGACGAAGAAAATGCCCATGTTATCTGTCAGCCATGTGCCGGCTTCATCTACTTGCTCCATGCGGATCCATTTAAAATGCAACGCGAAGAACAGTAAAATCATTCCGATGACACTCCCTGGAATGGCTATAAATGAAGCCATTAAAGCGGAAATAACTTCCCCTAAAAAAGAGAATAAAAAAATCCAAAAAAGCTGTTTGATCAATTTCAAAATGCCACACCTTCCACTAATAATTTGTAAGCGCTTCAGTACATATACTATATCATGTTTTGTTTTACTTAGAAAATATTGTTTTTTTATGGTATGATAAATTATATTTATGAAAAGGGATTTATTATAGATTTTATTTATGTTACGAGCTTCACAAGCCTCGAAAGGAGAACACCATGAATCTGCAAGATTTAGTTTATTTTAACCGTTTAGCTGAAACACTGAATTTTACTGCAACTGCTGAACATTTTTATGTCTCACAACCCTCTATTTCGATGACTTTAAAACGCTTGGAAAAAGAGCTGGATACGGTCTTGATTGATAGAAAACGAATTCACAAGAACTTGCGTTTAACGGAAACGGGAGAAATATTGCTTAAATACTCTACACATATCTTAAAGTCGGTAGAACAGGCTAAAGAAGAAATTCATGATTTAAAAAATCAAGTCGTTTACTTTGGTTTTTTGCCGACCATTGGCGGTCATTTCATGGCCCAGCTGATGCCGCATTTGAAGAAGTTTTCTGCCTCTATGAAGCTTATTGAAGAAGAAAGCTCGGATGTCATGTTGGATTTGGTGCGCAAAGGACAAGTTCCGTTAGCCATTATTGGGAGCGATCGTCTTACTTTTGCCGAAGATAACTTGTTACAGATCCCTTTAAAAAAAGAAGAAATGGCACTTTGGGCATCTCCTGACAACCCTTTAGCCAAAAAAGACAGCGTCACAGCAGCAGAAATTCAAGACGAATTGTTTATTTCGTTAGCGCAAGGCTATACCCACCAGCGTATTTTTAAACAATGGATGAAAGACAATCATATTGAACAGCCGCAAACTCTTTATACCAAAGAAATCCAAACGGCATTGTCCATTGCTTCTTCCACTCACATGCTTGCTTTTATGAGCGACATCTTAGTAGAAGACCGTCCACGTCTAGTCAGAATTCCAATTGAAAATGCACCTCAGTTTTACATTAGCCTCATCGTGAATAAGAAACTCAGCAACACCACGTATTTCCAAACAGAGTTCAACGAGGTCCTGATTGAACTTGCTGAATCTTACGGAAAAGAGCTTCATAAAAAATAATGGAACGGAGTTTTTTTCAAAAAGAATACACTTGAAAGAGAGAATACAATAAAAAAGGACTGGGAACCGGCTAACAAAGGTTTTTAGCCTTTTTTTAGCAATTGTTATGAGCTGTTATTCAGTTCCTTATGGTTTTTCTGGATTTATTATTATAACAGTTGGCGATAACGATACTCAAATTTACTGACTTTAATGTTTTAAAAAAAGGGTGAATTTGAATGGAGGATAAGGTACGCAAACCCGTTTTGAGGACGGTAAGGATGAGAAATTTTTATCGGTATGGCATGCAAATCAAGTGCAGCAGATGTGCTTTTTGGCTGAGGCCGAAAAGGCCCGATCGAATCGGATAAAACCGATTGAGTGCCATATGAACGATGAATGGCAGTGGTATGATCCGTAAGAACACCATGATTTTTTAGAAAGCAGTTTTTAAAAGAAGGTAATGCTTAGTTATGCAACACTTATGAAAAAAGAATAAAATCATATTTAGTGACCAATCAGTCAACAGCTAATTTAATTGATACAATAGACCCCTAAAGGCAGGCATCCGTTTGTTTTTAGAGGTGCTTTTTTTGTACTGAAAAATTATTTTTAAATTAGTGCTTGACATGTAATGCATTACATAAAGTATAGTCAATTTAGGAAAAGAAAGCGTTTTATAAGAAGGGGGACAATTACATATGTCGAAAGAAGCATTGAAAATCGTTACAATTGGTGGAGGTTCCAGTTATACACCGGAATTGATCGAGGGATATATCAAACGGAAAGATCAATTGCCGATTAAAGAAATCGTTTTGGTCGATATTGAAGCAGGCAAAGAAAAACTAGAAATCGTGGGAGAAATGGCAAAACGAATGGTTAAAGCAGCGGGACTTGATTGGAAAGTGGAGTTGACACTTGACCGTAAAGCCGCTTTACAAGGAGCCGATTTTGTCACTACACAATTCCGAGTAGGTCTATTGGATGCACGTGTGAAAGATGAACGGATTCCATTATCGCATGGCGTATTAGGTCAAGAAACAAATGGAGCAGGAGGAATGTTTAAAGCGTTCCGAACGATTCCAGTTATTTTAGACATCATTAAGGATATGAAAGAAATTTGTCCAGACGCTTGGTTGGTCAACTTTACAAATCCAGCAGGTATGGTCACAGAAGCGGCTATTAAGCACGGCGGTTGGAAAAAAACAGTTGGGCTATGCAATGTTCCAATTGGACACTGTTCAACGGCTTCAGAAAAATTAGGCATACCGGAAGAAGAGCTGTTCTTTAAATTTGCCGGAATCAATCATTTCCATTGGCATCGAGTTTGGGATAAAACGGGTAAAGAAAGAACAGCAGAACTGATTGATTTGATTTACGGCCCTAATCAATCTGAAGAAGATAGCCACTTGAAGAACATTCATAACGCTCCTTTCCATTATGAACAAATCAAAGACTTAGGACTATTGCCTTGCGGTTACCACCGCTATTATTATATTGAAGATGAAATGTTAAATCATTCTATTGAAGAGTTCGAAAAAGGCGAGACCAGAGCTCAGGTGGTTAAAGAAACAGAAGCACGTCTATTTGAACTATACAAAGACCCGCAACTAGATCACAAACCAGATGAGTTATCGCAACGCGGCGGAACACACTACAGTGATGCAGCTTGTGAGATCATTGCCTCTATTCAAAATGATAAACGGACAGATATGGTTGTTTCTACTGAAAATAATGGAACGATAACGGACTTGCCATACGACAGTATTGTAGAAGTTTCAGGTGCTGTTACAGCCCATGGTGTAGAACCGTATAACTGGGGAGCGTTTCCTCCTGCAGCTAGAGGCATCATCCAGAATATGAAAGCTATGGAAGAAACGGTGATTCGGGCAGCTATTGATGGGGATTATGGTGCAGCACTGCAAGCATTTACGATCAATCCATTAGTACCAGGCGGAACAATAGCTAAAACGTTATTGGATGAAATGCTTTATGCACATAAAGATTACTTGCCGCAGTTTGCTGAAAAAATAAAAGAGATTGAAAAAAATCAACCTGAAACAGTTAACTATGTGGATGAATTAATGAAAAGCAATTAAAGGATAGAGATTCTGTTAAATTAAGCTGATGAAAAATTCAGCTTGATTTAACACTATTTAATGTAAGCGCTGTTTTATGGAGAGGGAAAAATAATGAACTAAGGAGTGTTAATAATGGATAAATTTTTAGATGTTCTTCAAGAAAAAATGGGACCGATTGCTTACAAATTAGATTCAAATCGTTATTTATCAGCTATAAAAACAGGTTTCTTTGGAGCTATGCCTATTTTGATTTTAGGTTCTATGTTCTTACTTTTCGGCAACTTGCCGATTAATGGATATCCTGAATTTATGGCATCCATTCTTGGAGAAAACTGGAGCAGCTACTTCACAGTACCTTACGATATGACGATGGATATTATGACGTTATTTGTTATCTTAGGTATTTCCAAATCACTGGCTAACTATTATAAATTAGACGATTTATCAGCGATTGTTATTTCAATTGTCGGTTTTTTAATTCTAACTCCAACGATTTCTACAGCAGATGGCGTTGCAGGCATTCCAACTAGCAATTTAGGGGCAAGTGGACTATTTGTTGGAATGATCACGGCTATTGTAGCCGTTGAAATTTCACGATGGGTAGTTGGAAAAGGCTGGACTATCAAGATGCCCGATTCTGTTCCTTCTAATGTTTCAAAATCATTTACAGCTTTGATTCCGGCATTATTTGTTATTTTAGCTTTTAACTTTATTCGGATTGGTTTTAGTTTTACTTCTTATGAAACAGTACAAGCTTTTATTTTTCAATTTTTGCAAACGCCTTTAACGGCCCTAGGAACTTCTTTGCCAGCGACATTGATAATTGTTTTTTTCGAACTTATATTGTGGGCATTTGGAATTCATGGTTCAAATATTGTTGGAGCAGTTATGACTCCAATTTGGTTGTCATCGACTGCTGACAATGCTGCAGCTTTTGCAGTCGGAGATGCATTGCCGCATATTGTGAACTATCAGTTTTATCAAAATTTCGTCAAAGTCGGCGGAGCTGGAGGAACGATCGGTTTAGCTATTTTATGCTTATTTGCAGCACGCTCAGCTCAATTTAAAACGTTAGGAAAACTTGCTTTTGGTCCCGCAATGTTTGGTATTAATGAACCGCTTATTTTTGGATTGCCAATTGTTTTAAATCCCATTATACTGATTCCTTTTCTAATAACGCCACTGTTGATGATTATTTTGACTTACTTTGTTATGGCTACAGGTTTGGTTCCTTTAACGAATGGGGCCAATATACCATGGACAACACCTCCAGTTATTGCTGGTTTCCTAGTGAGTGGTTGGCGCGGAGGGGTTTATCAAGTCATTCAAATTTTGCTCAGTGTCGTTATCTACTACCCTTTCTTTAAATTAGTAGATACGAAAGCCTATAACATTGAAATGGAGGGTCAAACAGCCGTTAATGCGGAAATGCAGGGAGCGATGGAGTAATATTAAAACGACAAAAAGCCCGCTACGACGAAAAATAGTCGCAGCGGGTTTTTGTGTTGAGCATTATTTTTTAATTAGTCCTTTTTGCGGATCACTAACTTAGTGATCTCCATTAAGACTACTGCTCCAGCAGCTAATCCAGCAGCAATTCCCCATTGTGTCCAGCCAAAGTTGGCAGGAATTGAGAAGAATTCACGGATACCTGGAAGAACGGTTAATCCATATAAAGCAGAACAGAAGAGAACGGCTAATAAGACGTACACGTTAGAGAAGAAGCCAGCTCCGATAGCGGTTTGTGAATTTGAACGAGCAGGGAAAGTTTGCAATGTACGAGCTAAAATTAAAGTCGTAAAGGCCATTGCGATACTCATTTCATCTGAATAACCCAGTCCAATATATTGAGAGATAATAACAGCTATACCGATCAATGCTCCGCGATAAAGAACAGAAACTAAAGTTTGACCAGCAAAAATCCCTTCATTTGGGTCTCTTGGTTTACGAGACATGACATTTGGTTCGCCTTTTTCCATACCTAAAGCAATTGCCGGAACGGAATCGTTAACTAAGTTAATGAACAACAGTTGTAAAGCAGTGAAAGGGTTAACCCAATCCATAATTAAAGCGGCGACAATAGCAATAATAGCTCCTAAGTTGCCGGCAAAAAGATAAGCGATGGCTTTTTTGATATTGTCATAGACATTCCGGCCTACTTCAACAGCGTTGATGATAGAAACGAAATTATCATCGGTCAAGACCATTGCTGCAGCATCTTTAGCTACGTCTGTTCCGCTTCCCATTGCAATTCCAATGTCAGCTTGTTTTAAAGCCGGAGCATCATTAACACCATCTCCGGTCATAGCGGAAACTTTGCCTTTATCTTGCCATGCTTGTACGATACGAATTTTGTTTTCTGGAGAAACACGAGCATAAACTGAAATTTGTTCTAATTTAGCATGCAATTCTTTTTCGCTTAATGCATCTAATTCTTGTCCGGTCAATGCGATATCGCCTTCTTCAGCAATTCCAATATCACGGGCAATTGCACGTGCAGTTGTTTTGTGGTCACCCGTAATCATAACCGTTTTGATGCCAGCTTTTTTAGCTTCTTCAACAGCGCCATAAACAGCTTCACGAGGAGGGTCGATCATCGCCATAATACCCGCTAGGATCAACTCGTTTTCGTCTTCAAAACTAACTGTTTGATTTGCTCCAATCGGTTTATAAGCAAATGCTAAGACACGTAGCGCACGGTCAGAGAAAGATTCGTTTTGGTCTTGCAACTCTTTTAATCGTTGTTCCGTTAATGGCAAGACTTCGCCATCAACCAATATTTTTGTACTGCGGGCAAAAACAACATCTGGGCCGCCTTTGGTTAACATCAATCGTTCACCATCAATGGTATGGACAGTTGACATTAATTTACGGTCGGAATCAAAAGGCAATTCTGCTTCACGAGGGTAACTCGTACGCAGTTCGCCATAAGGTTTGTTGACTTTATTGCTGAAAGCGATCATAGCAACTTCAGTAGGATCGCCTAATTCTTGGCCTTCTTCATTGATATTGGAATCATTTGCTAAAACAGCAATTTGCATCAAGCGTTTTTCATCAAATGACCACGTATCGGGATGGTCATTAAATTTGCCTGATTTGCCGTTTGCTAAGAAGTAATCGACGATCGTCATTTTGTTTTGTGTCAATGTTCCTGTTTTATCCGTACAAATAACGCTAGTTGCTCCTAATGTTTCAACAGCCGGTAATTTACGAATAATAGCATGTCGTTTGGCCATTTTATTGGTTCCCATCGAAAGAACGATCGTTACGATAGATTGTAAAGCTTCCGGTATAGCTGCAACAGCAACAGCAACGGCAAACATAAAGGCGTTCAACATATCCGCACTGATATTCGATGAACCGCCAAAATAAATACGAGCAGCTTCAATGGCAAAAATAACGACAGATAAAATTAAAATGCCGATACCCAATTGTTTACTGAATTGATCTAATTTCTTTTGCAGCGGCGTTTGTTTGGTCATGGCATTTTCAAGCAAGTTAGCGACTTGACCGATTTCGGTGTTATTACCAGTTCCGGTGATAACAAAAAGACCGCGTCCGTAAACGACCAAAGTACCGCTGTGAACCATGTTGGAACGGTCTCCGACAGGGACTGTATCAGCAATGGTCTCAGTATCTTTATCTGCCGGAACGGACTCTCCGGTTAGCATACCTTCATCAATTTTCAAAGATCCGGCTTCAAGCAAACGACCATCAGCAGGAACATAATCTCCTGCATCTAAGATCACGATATCTCCAGGAACCAACTCTCTAGCAGGAATCGTCACTTTTTCGCCATTTCGGATGGCTTTGGCCAACGGCGCAGACATGTTTTTAAGCGCATCTAATGAACCTTCAGCTTTTTTTGTTTGAACAACACTGATCACTGAATTGATCATCAACACAGCGAAAATAATGAAGGATTCTACTACAGAACCCATTAAAATCTGAACGACTGCAACGATCAATAGAACGATGACCATCGCATCTTTAAACGTTT
The DNA here is from genome assembly GCF_001483965.1 of Carnobacterium sp. CP1. Taxonomy (NCBI): domain Bacteria; kingdom Bacillati; phylum Bacillota; class Bacilli; order Lactobacillales; family Carnobacteriaceae; genus Carnobacterium; species Carnobacterium antarcticum. The sequence continues at coordinate 1,356,731 of NZ_CP010796.1, read as the reverse complement.
CTAAGAAAAGCTTTAAGACAGAATCTTTTGCTTTCGTTTTTAATTCATTATGCCCATGTTCTTCGAGACGTGCGTTTACTTCACTCGTTTGTAAGCCGTTTGGCGTACTTTTTAATTCTGACAACAATACATCTTGTTCTTTTTGGTAAAATTCCAAATAAGACACCCCTTAATAGTTTTTATATACGAATAGAAATTCTCTACATTTAGATACTGGCATATCGGTTACGGTTTTACGAAAATCTCTTGCTTAGGTATGGCTAGTTTGTCCTAAAAGTGCGAAAACAAGTCGTAAAACCCTCTCTAAAGAAAGCACTCCAACAAATGGTGTTTCTAGACCGGTACGGAAATACCTCCTTTTATTAATTTTAAGAAAATCGATAAAAAAAGAGACTTATGCAGAATTGTCTCTTTACAGAAACAATGTGCATAAGTCTCACAATTTAAGACAACACCAGTAAATTTTGCGAATCTACTTGTTGGTGATGTTGCCACAGCTGCTGCTGCCTGTTACTCCCTTATGTATGAATATGGCTAGCCTGTCGATTTCTTCTTGAATTTAGTATAGCTATTTTTGAGGAATAAAGCAATGAAAAAAATGGGTTTATGAAAATTTCATGAAAACATTAAATTTTAAAAGAGTTAACTCTGGCTTGTATTCGTTATCGTTTAAATGTATACTTGTTTTATTGTAATGTATAGACAATTAAAAGTGAGCAATGAAAAGGAGTGCATTTATATGAAATATCAATTTCCTGAAAATTTTTGGTGGGGTTCTGCTGCCAGCGGACCACAAACAGAAGGCGTATATGAAGGCGATGGCAAAGGACAAAACATCTGGGATTACTGGTATGAACAAGAACCAACTAAATTCTTTCACCAAGTAGGACCAGAAAAAACGTCGCGTTTTTATGAAAAATACAAAGAAGATATTCAATTAATGAAGGAAACCGGACACAATAGTTTCCGGACTTCTATTCAATGGAGCCGTTTGTTCCCAGAAGGTGCTGGGGAAGTTAATCAAAAGGCTGTTGACTTTTACAATGCAGTGATCGATGAATTGATTGCGAATGACATTGAACCCTTTATAAACTTATATCATTTTGATATGCCAATGGCGTTACAAGAAAAAGGCGGTTGGTTAAACCGTGAGACTGTGGAAGCTTATGTTGTTTTTGCTAAAACATGTTTTGAATTATTTGGAGACCGAGTTAAAAAATGGTTTACACATAACGAACCGGTTGTCCCAGTAGAAGGCGGTTATTTGTATCAATTCCATTATCCAAACGTAGTTGATATGAAAAAAGCTGTTCAAGTAGGATACCATGAAGTGCTAGCCAGCGCTAAAGCGATCAAAGTTTACCACGAAATGAATCAAACAGGTGAAATTGGAATTATTTTGAATTTAACACCAAGTTATCCAAGAGATGAAAATAATCCTGAAGATGTTAAAGCAGCTGCTATTGCTGATGCTATTTTTAATCGTTCTTTTTTAGATTCTTCAGTCAAAGGCGAGTTTCCTCAAGATTTAATCGAGTTATTGCGTGACATCGATCACTTACCTGAAATTGAAACTGGCGATTTAGAGACCATTAAAGAAAATGCAGTTGATTTACTCGGTGTAAACTATTATCAGCCACGTCGAATCAAAGCGAAAGAAACGACAACTAAATTAGCTGAAGGGCCAATGCCGGACGATTACTTTGATAACTATATTATGCCAGGCCGTAAAATGAATCCTTATCGAGGATGGGAAATTTACGAAAAAGGTATTTACGATATTTTAACAAATTTGAGAGAGAATTATGGCAACATTCGTTGTTTCATTTCTGAAAACGGTATGGGAGTCGAGGGTGAAGAAGACTATATCAATGCGGATGGTTCAATTGAAGACGATTACCGAATCGAATTTGTGAAAGACCACTTGGCGTATGTTCATCAAGCTATCCAAGAAGGCAGCAATGTCCAGGGGTACCATATGTGGACATGCATGGATAACTGGTCATGGACAAATGCTTATAAAAACCGCTATGGTTTTATTGCAGTTGATTTAGAGCAAGAAGGCAAACGGACAATTAAAAAGAGTGGTCGCTGGTTTAAAGAAATGACCGATCAAAACGGTTTTAATGCATAACAGGATACGTAACAAAAACCAGTCTTGAAGGCTGGTTTTTGCTTATTCAAAGTAAAGCAAGTTTTTATTTTATAAAAGACTAGACATTAATAATAAAAGGTGATACAATTCTTTTGTAATCGATTTCAACAAGATGATATCTGACTAAAAAATAGGCCGCTTTTTAGTTGGAAAGCGAATAAAGACTCTATAAAATTATAAAAAGAAAAGAGGGTATTATCAATGAATGAGTTTATTGATAAACTGGGCGAAAAACTAATGCCTATTGCTGGAAAGCTCGGAGAAAACCGACATCTGAAAGTTTTACGTGATGCATTTATGCTTTCATTCCCGATCACTATGTTTGGATCTATTGTAGTAGTTTTAAACAACTTGCCATTTTTCAGCGATGCAACAAAAGGTACATTAGGAACGTTGTTTGGTAATGGACAAAACGCGACTATGTCGATCATGACCATTTTTGTTACTTTTGGTATTGGGTATTATCTAAGCAAGTCCTATGACGTAGAAGCCATTTATGGTGGTGCTGTTTCTTTATCTGCTTATCTGATCTTGACACCGTTCAATGCAGTGACTGAAGGTGGCGAAGCCATCACCGGTGTATTGACTTTAGACCGTTTAGGGGCTAAAGGGATGTTTATTGGGATGATTGCAGCTTTCATTGCAGCGGAAATTTACACACGTATCGTTAAAAAAGGCATCGTCATTAAAATGCCTGAAGGAGTTCCGCCTGCAGTAGCAAAATCATTTGCAGCTTTACTACCAGCAATTATAACATTAACTGTCTTTTTATTAGTAAATGCAGCCGTTGTCGGCTTCTTTGCAACTAACTTACACGATGTAGTCTATAATGTCATTCAAGTTCCATTGACAGGTTTAGGCAGTGGATTACCGGCTACACTGGTTGCCGTTTTCTTTGTACAATTCTTATGGTTCTTTGGATTACATGGACAAATCATTGTCAACTCAGTAATGGACCCCATTTGGAATACGTTAATGTTGGAAAATTTAGATGCTTATAAAGCAGGCGAAGCTTTACCGCATATCGTAACTAAACCATTCATGGAAATTTATACAGTAGGAATGGGTGGTTCTGGGAGCACGTTGATAGTCGTTCTTTTAATGGGTTTCATTATGAAGAGCAAACAATTGAAAGAAGTAGGGCGCTTAGCTTTAGGACCAGCTATCTTTAATGTAAATGAACCGTTGATTTTCGGTATGCCGTTAGTACTAAACGCTTCGATTTTTATTCCTTGGGTTTTAGCACCAATGGTGGTGACCGCCTTCAACTACTTTATGATGGCGACCAATATTTTCCCAACACCAACCGGAGTGTCGGTTCCGTGGACGGTACCTGTTATCATCAACGGAATTATGGCAACCAGCTCGTTTATGGGCGGATTGCTCCAAATCATCGATATGGCACTTATTGGCGTAATTTGGTTCCCGTTCTTAAAACTGATCGATCGTACCAATTTAGGACATGTCGATATGGGTGAACCTGAAAACGTTTAATAACAGTATTGAAAAAGTAAGCGGCTGGTCGAATTGGACTAGCTGCTTACTTTTTTTGTTAGTTAAACAAAATAAACGCTAAAATAATGTAGAAAAGACACGCAAAAGACTAGTCTTTTATAGACAGGTAAGTTATGATGTTCTTGGAAACAGAGGAGGTGCTAAAATGGTGAAGTATGAAGCCATAGCCAATGAAATAAGAAAACGGATTCTGCGAGGCGTCTATCCAGTAGAGTCGCTTATCCCTGATCAAATCAGCTTATCTAAAGAATTCAATGTCAGTCGTATGACCATGAAAAAAGCACTGGATATCTTAGCGATGGAGGGACTGATTTATCGTCAGCGCGGGTCCGGTACGTATGTCATGAAAACAGCGCTGCTAAACAAACAAGATGCTGTTGTAAATGAATACGATGGATTAACAAAGCAATTGAAAGGACATGAAATCACGAGTAAAGTCATTCAATTTAATGTGGAATTTCCTTCTGAAGAAATCATGGAGCACTTAATGATCAAAAAAAATCAACCGGTTTACAACCTGATTCGATTGCGTATCGTTGACGGGAAACCTTATGTCTTGGAGCATACGCATATGCCGACGGACTTGGCCACGGGTCTGACAGAAGAAATCATGGAGCACTCTATTTACCGCTACATTCATGAAGAATTAGGGTTGCAATTTGGCGGAGCTTTTAGGAAAATCCATGCGGATAAGCCTTCTAAATACGATCAAGAATACCTCGATTGCAAATCAGATGATCCAGTATTAGAAGTAGAACAAGTGGTTTATCTAAAAGATGGCCGGCCGTTCGAATATTCGCGAAGCCGTCATCGTTACGATACTAGAAGTTATACTATGGCGGATATTAATAAAAATATTTAATAAAAAGTGCCTCAACCGTTTTTTACTTATTTACGATTGAGGCACTTTATTCTTTTATTTTAACGTTAGTTCGACAGGGCAATGATCAGACCCCATGATTTCGGTGTGAATTTTAGCGTCTTCAAGCTGGTCTTTGAGTCTTTCTGAGACACAAAAGTAATCGATCCGCCAGCCGGCATTATTTTTACGAGCGTTAAATCGGTAACTCCACCAAGAATAGACGCCTTCAAGGGTTGGATAAAAGTAACGGAACGTATCAATAAATCCATGATTTAATAAGGTTTTGAATTTCATGCGTTCCTCATCAGAAAAACCGGCATTTTTACGATTGGTTTTCCAATTCTTTAAATCAATGTTCTCATGAGCAACATTTAAATCACCACAGAGAATAACAGGTTTTTCACTATCCAATTGATTTAAGTAAGCTAAAAAATCTTCTTCCCAGGACATCCGATAATCTAACCGGGCCAGTTCGCTTTGAGAGTTAGGGGTATAACAAGTTACGACATAATAATCAGGGTAGCTTAATGTAATGACTCGGCCTTCTGAGTCGTGTTCATTTTTTCCGATGCCGTAAAAAACATCTAGGGGTTTATGTCTCGTAAAAATAGCTGTTCCAGAATACCCTTTTTTTTCAGCATAATTCCAGTAATCGTAATAACCCGGAAGTTGTAAGTCAATTTGCCCTTCTTGCAGTTTGGTCTCTTGTAAGCAGAAAAAATCTGCATCCAGCTCATTGAAAATATCTAAAAAACCTTTTTTTACAATCGCACGCAAACCGTTTACGTTCCAAGAGATAAATTTCATAGTAAGTAGCTCCTTTAAAAATGTTTGATAACCTTATTGTACACGAATAAAAAAAGATAGTACATTATGAGTAGATAGTTGCTGAATCAGAGAAGTGTTTGATAAACTGAAAGAAAGATTAAAGAAATGGGGAGTACATATGTTAAAAGTAGGCGTTATCGGATTAGGCGGAATCGCACAAAAGGCATATTTGCCGGTCACTATGGCGATGCAAAATGAAGTAGAATGGCATTTATACACACGAGACCAAGAGAAGTTAAGTCAGATCGGCCAGCAATATGGCGTCTCTCATTTGTATCCTTCGATTGAAGCATTGCTGGAAAGCGGAATTGAAGCAGCATTTGTGCATACGGCAACTCATACCCATGCAGCAATTGTGAGACAGTTGTTAGAAAATGGAATCCACGTCTATGTAGACAAACCCATTAGCGAAGAGTTAGAGGAAGTAGAGGCATTGATGGCGTTAGCCAAACAAAAGGGCTTGCTGCTTGTAGCAGGATTTAATCGTCGCTTTGCTCCAATGATCCAAAAATTAAAAGAAGTACCTGACAAAAATATGCTCTTCGTTCAAAAAACAAAGCCCAACAGCAGCGGGACAGTGAAATTTGCCGTTTATGATATGTTTATTCATGTTGTGGACACCGCCTTGTATCTACTAGATGGTCCGGTTACAGTGACTTCTTATCAAGTGACGGAAGAAAACGGAGAATTGAAGAATTGTATTTTACATTTAGCAACTGCAACAACGGTTTGTGTAGCTTCAATGAATTATGTGTCAGGCGCAAACCATGAATCTGTAGAAGTTCATTCACCGACCGGCATGCACCGTGTCGTTAATTTGACGGACTACCAAAGCGATATAGCTGGCAAACAAACAGTGGAGCCTTTTGGCGATTGGGAACCGACCCTTGAGAAAAGAGGATTTGCTCCTTTGATCCGTTTATTTTTAGCAGCAGTTCAATCTGGTGAAAATCCGGTTTCGCTTGAATCAACCCTTTTGTCGCATCAATTGTGTCATCAAATTATCAGCGGCGAATAGCACCCGTTTATTCTTAAAAATAAGCAGAAATATACCCAATTAAAAAACCTTAAATAGGCGGGAAAAAGAAAGTCGTAAAGGCTTCTTTTTTCGTTAAAGCAGCAGTTTTAGATGGGTCTTTACTTTTCGGAAATTGAGTCTATAATACATTCATGCGTCTAGGAATTTAGAGGAAGAGGTTTTTTCAAATGCTGTTAAATAAGTTTAGAAGACTATCGATATCGACCAAGATAGCTTTTAGTTTTGCATTCGTCATTTTTATAGGATCTTTATTATTATCTTTACCCATCAGTACTTTAGCAACATCACAAATGACTTATTTCGATAACTTGTTTACCGCAGTATCTATGGCATGTGTAACAGGGTTATTTACATTTCCTGTAGCCGAATCGTATACAGTTTTTGGGCAAGTAATTTGTATTGTTTTGATGCAAACCGGGGGCCTTGGATTAATGACGATCATAGCGACAATCGTCATGCGATTAGGAAAGAAAATCAGCTATACAGATACGATGGCGGTTAAAGAAGCACTTAACCGAGATCAACTAGATGATTTTAAAACTTATTTATGGTCAATTATCAAATATACCTTTCTGATTGAAGGAGCGGGCATGTTGTTATTGGCAATACGTTTTGTTCCCAAACTCGGTTGGGGTAAAGGTCTTTTTACATCTTTATTTTTAGCCGTTTCAGGGTTTTGTAATGCAGGGTTTGATAATATGGGAGCAATCAGCCTTCAACATTATGTACACGATCCTTTAGTGAATCTAGTATTAGCCTCGTTGATCATTCTGGGAGGAATTGGGTTTTCTGTTTGGTTTGATGTTACTCATAATGTTCACTCCATTATAAAAAATAAAAAAAGACTAGGACTAAAAAAAACTTATCGTTTTTTAAAACCTCATACAAGACTAGCAATCAACATGTCGCTTATTTTGATTTTGGTTGGAACGATGATGTTTATGGTAGTTGAATGGAATAATCCTAATTCGATTGGTACTTTTACTGTTGGACAAAAAGTGTTAGCTTCTTTTTTCCAAACAGTTACGATGCGAACAGCGGGCTTTGCAACTATTGATTACGCAGGTATTCTGCCTTTTTCGTTACTATTTTTTATCTTTACGATGTTTATCGGAGGATCGCCTGGCGGAGCAGCGGGAGGAATTAAAACGACCACTTTTGCTTTAGTATTATTATTGATTCATAATGAAATCAAAGGACAGCGTTACATTAACTACGCGCGCCACACTATTCCAATAGAAACGATTCGCAGAGCTATTGTGGTAGTCGCCAGCTTCTTTATGTGTTTAATGGTGGGAGTCAGTGTGTTACTCATTGTTGAAGACCAGCCATTTTTAAACTTGCTGTTTGAAGCTGTTTCAGCTTTAGCAACTGTAGGAGTTAGTGTGAATTTGACGCCGGAACTTTCGCGGATCAGTCAGACAGCGCTGATGCTGCTGATGTTTATTGGACGTATTGGTCCAATTACTATTTTCTTAAGTCTCATTAGACGGAAACGAAAAGGCAAAGAACGTATCTATGCGAAAACAAATATTTTAATTGGATAGGAGAAGTTGCAGAAATGGCAGTTAAAACAATTGGTGTATTAGGGTTAGGGGTATTTGGTTCTTCGATTGCTAAAGAATTGAGCGACTTTGACTGCGAAGTGCTTGCTGTTGATTTAGATGTTAATAATGTGGATCGTGTTGAACCGTATGTAACAGAAGCTATCCAAGGAGATATTACCGATTTAGATTTTTTGAAAAACATCGGGTTTGATAACTGCGATGTAGTTGTTGTTGCAACTGGTACTAGTTTAGAAGCGAGTGTTTTAGCTGTAATGAACTGTAAAAAGTTGAGAATCAATACGATTGTTGCAAAAGCTAAAAATAAAGTTTTTATGGAAGTTTTATACGCTGTCGGTGCAACAAAAGTCGTTCGTCCTGAAAAAGAAATGGGAACGCGAGTGGCTAAAAATTTATTAAGACGCCATATTACGGATATCGTTGATTTAGATGATGAATTTGCAGTGATCGAGTTTTATCCGCCAGCCAGATGGGTAGGACGTAGTTTGCAAGAATTAGATTTACGCAAACGGTATGAAATGAATGTGATCGGAATCAGAAGAAAACCAGAGAAAAGGCTGGATGTTTCTTTTGGTCCTGATTATATCATTGATGGATCCGATATTATTGTAGGCATTGCGGAATCTGAGATTTTTGAACGCTATGATTACTTGAATAAATTAAAATAATAACAGTAAAAAAATGACGGCTTTCAAGAATTCTTGGAAAGCCGTCATTTTTTCTGCAGCGAAGGTTTTGCTATTGGTTCGCTAAATTGTGGTGGCTGTTTCCGTCCAAAGGGTCCACGGGTGCTGCTCAGGTGGAGCAGAATGGACTTTAATGACCGTGTCTTTGACCGGATGTTTAAATTCAAGGTAACGAGCCCATAAAGCTAGTTGTTGTCCTGATTGATTCACTAGTGAACCGTATTTTTGGTCGCCGTATAACGGCAGACCAACGGAAGACAGCTGTACGCGAATTTGATGAGGACGACCAGTGTGCAGTTTAACAGCAAGTAAAGCCATGTTTTTTTTTTTTTCAAATACTTTGTATTCTAAAACAGCTTTTTTAGCTTTGTTTTGCTGAGACGAAACAACTGACACTTTGTTCTTTTTCGTATCTTTAAGCAAGTAATGTTCTAACTGCGTCTTTTTTTTGATAGGTGTTCCTCTGACAACGGCTAAATAATGACGAGTGATTTCTTGGCGTCTCATCAAATCAGATAACCGTGAAGCTGCTTTCGACGTTTTTGCAAATACCATTGCTCCACCGACCGGTCTATCTAGCCGATGGACTAATCCCAGGAAAACGTTACCCGGTTTATTGTACCGTTTTTTTAAGTCTTGTTTTAAAAGCGTTAATAAATCAAGGTCTCCGCTGCTATCGGCTTGAACTGGAATGTTAACCGGTTTTTCAACAACGAGTACGTGATTATCTTCATACAAAATCGAGATGTTCATGAAAGGCTGGCCCCCACTAAATCATATTTGCAAACGATCTGAGAAAACCATGATTGAAGCAGTTTTTTTAAAAACTTGATTTCTGTCGTACCTGCAAGAACCAGTATAGCGAAGGAAATGAGAAAAAGGAAGCTTGAAAATGTTAAACGTGATTTTTAAAAAAGATGAAAACTAAATTTAAGGTAAGAAATAGAGCTAGGGCTATTCAAATGAATGCGGAACATGTTAGAATGTTTTATAGTAAATTAACCGCGAGAGGGACTTTAAATAATGTTAATAGAACAAATGAAAAAAGTATTTCCAAATTCAATGATCAAAGCAAATGAACCATTATCGCTTTACACGTATACCGAAACAGGCGGACCGGCAGACATCTTAGTATTGCCGAAAGAAAAAGAAGAAGTTGCTGCAATGGTAAGATGGATCAACGAGCAGCAAGTGCCGTTGACTGTTTTGGGAAATGCAAGCAACTTGATTGTTAAAGATGGCGGAATCCACGGTGTGGTGATGGTTTTAACAGAAATGAATGACATTACTGTTAACAGACATCAGATAACCGTACAAAGTGGTGCACGTTTGATCGATACCTCTTATGCGGCTCTTGAAGCCGGTTTGACAGGGTTAGAATTTGCTTGTGGGATTCCGGGCAGTATCGGCGGCGCTGTATTTATGAACGCTGGGGCTTATGAAGGTGAAGTCAGTGAAGTGATCCATACGGTGACGATTTTAACACGGGATGGCGAAATAAAAACACTGAAAAATAAAGACCTGGAATTCAGCTACCGTCACAGTGCTATTCAAGAAACACGCGATATCGTCTTAGAAGTTGAGTTTCATTTAGAAAAAGGCAAGCCAGCTGATATCAAAAAGCGTATGGAAGAGTTGACCTTTTTGAGAGAGTCGAAACAACCGCTAGAATACCCTTCATGTGGGAGTGTCTTCAAGCGTCCTACAGGCTATTTTACAGGCAAGTTGATCCAAGAAGCCGGTTTGCAAGGTAAAATCTGGGGCGGGGCACAGATTTCAGAAAAGCATGCAGGTTTTATTGTCAATATAGCCCAAGCAACGGCTACTGATTACATTGAACTGATTGCTTATATTCAGAAAGTTATTTTAGAAAATACCGGTGTTGAATTGGTGCCGGAAGTGAGAATTATTGGTGAAGACCTTTAGAGAAAGAATTTTGTCCTATAGTTATTCACAAAAAAGATTAAATTAACCTAGGTTATAATAAAAACAAGAAGATCGCAGTGGATTTATTCCATTAGCGGTTTTTTTTTATTGATTTTACAATAAAAAAATATATAATATAGAAGGTATTAGTAAACTAAATGGTTACTCTGACTAAACTTTTGTGGGTGATTGTTTACTGAAAGTAAACAAAGAGTTGAAAGAGCACAGGAGGAAAAAAATGGAAATTGGCAAACGCATCAAAAATCTACGCATTCAAAAGAACTTTACTCAAGAAGAATTGGGAGAACGGACTAATTTAAGCAAAGGCTATATCTCTCAATTGGAACGAGATCTCAGTATGCCTTCTATGGAAGTGTTTTTCGATATATTAGAAGTATTGGGCTGCAGCCCGAAAGATTTTTTCGATAAGACGCATATCGAACAACGAGTCGTTTACCAAAGCAATGAGATGACTCGATTTGAAGATCCAGATAAAGGTTATGAAATTGAATGGCTGATTCCGGAAGCCAATGAAAATGAAATGGAACCTATTTTTTTAAAGCTGGCTGAAAAAGGCGAATTTAAAGAGTTTAGCCCTTCTTTAGCTGAAACATTTGCTTATGTAAAAGAAGGCCGGGTTTGTGTGGAAATCGGTTTGAAACGTTATTTTGCAGCTAAAGGCGACTCGATTTATTTTCATGCAACTGAAAAACATAAAATTATCAACGATCATCAAGGAGAAAGCTTACTGTTGATGGTAGTGACGGATTCCTACCTCTGACCGAAGGGAACAAGCAGAATACTAGAATTTAAAAAGGTTCGGTTCTATGATGAATAGAATGAATAGGAACCAAAAAAGGAGCATGAAAAGATGGCAGAGAATGCAATTATTCGATTCGATCAGATAAAAAAACAATACGATGATAAAACTGTTTTAAAAAACATCAATTTTGATATTGAACGCGGAAAATTTTATACCTTATTGGGACCTTCAGGATGTGGGAAAACCACTATTTTGCGCTTAATTGCGGGTTTTGCGGAAGCGACTGAAGGGACGATCACATTGGATGGAAAAGTTGTCAATGACCTTCCTGCCAATAAACGAAAAGTAAATACCGTTTTTCAAGACTATGCTTTATTTCCGCATATGGATGTTTTTGAAAATATCGCTTTTGGTTTACGCATTAAAAAAATGGGAAAGAAAGCGATCCAAGAAAAAGTTGAGGCAGTCTTAAAAATGGTGCGGTTGTCTGGGTATGGAGACCGAGCAATCAGTGAGATGTCAGGTGGGCAGCGACAACGGGTAGCGATTGCGCGCGCATTGGTTAATGAACCGGAAGTTCTGTTATTGGATGAACCATTATCAGCCTTAGACTTGAAACTAAGAACAGAAATGCAGTATGAATTGCGAGAGCTGCAGCAGCGTCTTGGGATCACATTCGTTTTTGTCACTCATGACCAAGAAGAAGCTCTGGCAATGAGCGATGAGATCTTTGTTATGAAAGACGGGGAAATCGTTCAAAGCGGTACACCAGTCGATATTTATGATGAACCGATCAATCGTTACGTAGCTGATTTTATTGGGGAGAGCAACATCGTTGATGGACACATGTTGGCAGATTACCAAGTTTCTTTTGTTGGGCATACATTTGAATGTGTTGATGCCGGAATGAAACCGAATGAAAAAGTAGAAGTAGTGCTGCGTCCTGAAGATTTAGTGCTGACGTCTGTAGAACAGGGGAAACTAACGATCAAAGTTGATACTCAGTTGTTTAGAGGGGTTCATTATGAAATTATTGGTTATGACCGTGATGGCAACGAATGGATGGTCCATTCGACAAAAAAAGCTGAGGTCGGCAGTGAAGTCGGACTTTATTTTGAACCAGAAGATGTGCATGTGATGCGTTTTGGCGAATCAGAACAAGAATTTGATGCTCGTCTTGAGAGTTACGACGAAGATTAAGAGGAGGCAAAACAAATGACTAAACAATCTAAAGCTCTTTATTTTATACCTTACAGCATCTGGCTGGTTTTATTTGTGATTGCTCCATTACTCTTGATCTTTTATCAGTCTTTTTTTTCCATTGATGGACAGTTTACAATTGAAAACTATAAAACGTACTTTGAGTCCAGCACTTATTTGACGATGACGTTAAATTCCGTTTGGTATGCTTTTTTGATCACTGTTTTGACGCTGCTCATCAGTTACCCAACAGCCTACTTGCTGAATAAAACCAAGCACAAGCAATTATGGTTGTTATTGATCATTTTACCGACATGGATCAATTTGCTGCTAAAGGCTTACGCGTTTATTGGTATTTTTAGTGCCAATGGATCAGTCAATGATTTTCTGGCATTTATCGGAATTGGCCGGCAACAAATTTTATTTACGGATGTCAGTTTTTTGCTGGTAGCTACTTATATTGAGATTCCTTTTATGATTCTGCCTATTTTTAATGCACTAGAAGAATTAAACCCTTCTTATATTAGTGCAAGCCGTGATTTAGGGGCAAATAATGTTGAAACGTTCCGGCGTGTGATTTTTCCTTTGACCTTGAGCGGTGTGAAAAGCGGTGTACAAGCTGTTTTTATTCCTTCTTTGTCGCTCTTTATGTTGACCCGTTTAATCGGTGGAAATCGCGTGATAACACTTGGAACAGCTATTGAACAGCACTTTTTAGTAACGCAGGACTGGGGAATGGGTTCGACGATAGGCGTGGTGCTGATCGTCGCTATGTTGCTTATCATGTTGGCAACAGGAGAAAAGCGAAAGAAAGGAGAGAATCATAAATGAAAAAGAAAAAATTTAAACTCTCCAATCTTTATTTGATCTTGGTTTTTGCGGTTCTTTACGCTCCTATTTTTTATTTGATTTTTTACTCTTTTAATGCGGGCGGGGATATGAATCAGTTTAGCGGGTTTACTTGGGATAACTATACGGCTGTTTTTGAAGACGTTCGGTTGATTACAATTGTTTTGAATACATTCTTGGTAGCCTTATTGTCTTCTTTGATTGCAACTATTGTTGGAACTTTTGGAGCATTGGCTATTTACTACACTAAGAAACGACAAACACGCAACGCACTTTTAAGTATGAACAATATCTTGATAGTTTCACCAGATGTTATCATCGGAGCCAGCTTTCTGATTTTATTCACTTTCATTGGTTTTGGACTAGGTTTTGCTTCGGTATTGCTGGCTCATATTGCTTTTAGTATACCCATTGTGGTTTTAATGGTGTTGCCTAAATTAAAAGAAATGAACGATTCAATGATTATGGCAGCTCGTGATCTAGGGGCCAATAATTGGCAAGTATTGAGCAAAGTGATTTTGCCCAGCATTACACCAGGGATCCTAGCAGGATTTTTTATGGCATTTACGTATTCACTGGATGACTTTGCGGTAACATTTTTTGTAACAGGCAATGGGTTCACAACATTAGCAGTAGAAATCTATTCGAGGGCACGCCAAGGTGTTAGCTTGGAGATCAATGCATTAAGTGCGTTAATGTTTATCTTTTCGTTAATATTGGTTATTGGGTATTACTTTATCCAACAACACAATGTGACAAAAAAACAAAAAAATAAAAAATTGCATCAAACTGAGGCGGTGACTATGCGATGAAACGTTTGATCACTCTCGTATTATTGATTTTAATGGTTAGCGGCGGAATTTATTTTTCAGTCAGCCAACTCAATAAAGCGCAAGGCATTACATCTGATAATACATTGAGTCTCTACAATTGGGGAGATTACATCGACCCAGCGTTGATCACAAAGTTTGAAAAAGAAACAGGCTATCGAGTTTCTTATGAGACTTTTGATTCGAATGAAGCCATGTACACTAAAATTGAACAAGGGGGGACAACTTACGATCTGGCTGTTCCCAGTGAATACATGATTCAACGGATGATCAAAGAAGATTTATTGGTTAAATTAGATCATGAAAAAATAGCAGGGATGGCAAACTTAGATGAACAGTTTTTAAATAAAGCCTTTGATCCGGAAAATCAGTATTCGATTCCGTATTTTTGGGGAACGTTGGGCATTATTTACAATGATAAATTTATCGCAGAAGACGCGATTCAGCATTGGGATGATTTATGGAACCCAGATTTGAAAAACGATGTGATGTTGATAGATGGAGCTCGTGAAATTATGGGATTATCCTTAAACAGTTTAGGCCATTCGTTAAATTCTAAGGATCAAACAGAGCTAGAAGCAGCAGCTGAAAAATTAGATGGTTTGACTCCTAATGTCAAAGCGATCGTCGCAGATGAAATAAAGATGTATATGATTCAAGAAGAAAGTTCTGTAGCGGTCACTTTTTCAGGTGAAGCTGCAGAAATGTTGGATGGAAATGATCGATTGCATTACGTTATCCCAAGCGAAGGTTCGAATGTTTGGTTTGATAACTTTGTGATCCCTAAAACAGCTGAAAATTTGGACGCTGCTTATGCCTTTATCAATTTCATGTTGGAGCCGGAAAATGCAGCCCAAAATGCTGAGTATGTAGGGTACTCTACTCCAAATAAAGTCGCAATGGAATTGCTGCCAGATGAACTCACAGAAGATGAACAGTTTTATCCAGATTCAAAAACGATGGAAAATTTGGAAGTCTATGAAGACTTAGGCAGAAAGTACATTGGCATTTATAATGACTTTTTCTTGGAATTTAAAATGCATCGAAATTAATAACAGATAAGTTTAACACAATCTTCTTTAGTGGAAGATTGTGTTTTTTACTGCTAAAAAAGTTGTGCTAGAATCTGAATGAATGACAAAATAATAATAAGTCAGCTGACTCAAAGAAAAAAATTGAAACCGAACAAATTTTAACGGATTATGGTACAATACTCTTTGATTGTTAGTTAGTATGAGTAGCTAAGTACGATGCATGAGACAGAAAAAAATTTACGAAATGAACTTAATTTGCCTGTTTCACAGTATCGAGAAAAGTAAGGGTGGAGCAATGATAAACGAATCAGCAAAAGAATTATGGGAGAATTTCAACCTGCAAATCCCTAATTTGCCAAGTCATTATGAATTATTGTCATTCGGGGATAACGAAAGCACTGCAAATGAAGCAGCTGCATTGGTGTTAGAAGGTTTGAAAACGGCTAGGACGACGTTATTGTCAGAATACGAAGATAATGATCGACCAGTGCCGCAAAAAGGTGATTATTCCATTATTTTAGACGGCAATCAACAAGCGATTGGTGTAGTTCAAACATTGAAAGTTTCCATCATGCCGTTTGATGAAGTGACGGATGAGATAGCTTACGAAGAAGGTGAAGGCGACCGAACTTTGACGAACTGGCGTAAGGTTTATCAACCTTATTTTCAACATCAATGTGAAAATAAAAACCAACTGTTTTCAACGACAATGGAGATTGTCTGTGAACAATTTGAATTAGTGTATGCAGCCTGACAGCAAGAAGATGTGATGTGAATCTAGTACTTTCTGAAACAATTTAGGAGGAAAACAGACATGAATATCAAACAAATGGTTGGAGAAAAAGCAGCAGAGTATGTGAAAGACGGGATGGTCGTTGGACTGGGGACAGGTTCAACAGCTTATTATTTAGTTGAAGCACTGGGTCGGAGAGTGCAAGAAGGTTTGACGATGACTGGTGTAACGACTTCATTGCGTACCAAAGAACAAGCAGAAGCATTGGGCATTCCGTTAAAAGATTTAAATGATGTGAAAGAAATCGATTTGACGATTGACGGAGCAGATGAGATCAGCAGCGATTACCAAGGCATAAAAGGCGGCGGTGGTGCTCATTTATTTGAAAAAATGGTAGCTGATCACTCTAAAAAAGTCATGTGGATCGTGGACAGCAGTAAAATGGTCGAAACGTTAGGTGCTTTCCCATTACCTATTGAAGTCGTGACGTTTGGTTACCAACAGCTATTTCGTTTATTTGAAGCAAAAGGGTACCAGCCGACTCTTCGTTTAGATGAAGCAGGCCAAACCTACATTACCGATGGCGGTCATTACATAATTGATTTGCATTTAGGGGAAATCAAACACCCTCATACACTGGCTGCTTGGTTAGATAGTTTAACAGGTGTGGTAGAGCACGGACTCTTTTTAGATCAGGTCGATACCATCTTGGTTGGGCATAAAGACAGTGTCGAAGTCATAACGGCTCGTTAAGGTCAACCCGCCGATTTACGGTGGGTAAACTTTCAAAACCATTGAAACCGTTATCATTTCGTTGTATGATAAGATAAAAATGTAATAGCAACTAGAAGGGAATAGATAAGATGAGAATAGTAGATTTGATTACTAAAAAACAACATGGGGAAGCATTAACAACTGAGGAAATTGATTTTATGATACAAGGGTTTACAGCAGGAGACATTCCTGATTATCAAATGAGTGCGATGGCGATGGCCATCTATTTCAAAGATATGAACGATCAAGAACGAAGCGACTTGACGATGAGCATCGTTCGTTCCGGCGAGACGATTGATTTATCCGCTATCCACGGCATAAAAGTAGACAAGCATTCTACAGGCGGCGTAGGAGACACAACTACTTTAGTTTTGGCGCCTTTAGTGGCCAGCTTAGGAGTTCCAATCGCTAAAATGAGCGGGAGAGGGTTAGGCCATACCGGCGGAACGATTGATAAGTTAGAAGCTATTCCTGGTTTTCATGTGGAGTTGACGGAAGAAAAATTTATTGAATTGGTGAACAAAAATAAAGTAGCGGTCGTGGGGCAATCGGGTAATTTAACCCCAGCCGATAAGAAATTGTATGCTTTGCGAGACGTCACAGGAACGGTCGATTCCATTCCATTGATCGCTAGTTCGATCATGAGTAAAAAAATCGCTTCAGGTGCAGACGCTATTGTGTTGGATGTTAAAACTGGCGCGGGAGCATTCATGAAGACAACTGAAGACGCACGTGAATTAGCTCATGCAATGGTAAAAATCGGTAAAATGGTGGGACGTGATACCATGGCCGTTATTTCAGATATGAGCCAACCATTAGGATTTGCTATTGGAAATGCTCTAGAAATCAAGGAAGCGATTGATACGTTAAATGGCCATGGCCCTGCGGACTTAGTCGATTTATGCTTAACGCTAGGCAGCCAAATGGTTCATTTAGCAGGAGTGGGAAGTGATTTGTCAGAAGCCAGAGCTTTACTGGAAGAAAATTTGACGAATGGAAAAGCATTGGAAAAATTCAAAGTTTTTGCTGCTTCTCAAGGTGGAGACATTTCAGTTATTGAGAATCCTGAATTATTGCCACAAGCCGCTTACGAAACAGAAGTTCTGGCTGATCGTGACGGAAAGTTGTCTCAAATTGTTGCCGACGGTCTAGGAGTAGCTGCGATGATGTTAGGAGCCGGCCGCGCCACAAAAGATAGCGAGATTGATTTAGCTGTTGGCCTGGTTTTGCATAAAAAAGTAGGAGACGCTGTAAAAAAAGGCGATCCTCTGCTAACAATTCATAGCAACCAACTAGAAATTCCTGAAGTAGAAGAAAAAATATGGGAAAGCTTAACCATTTCAGAAGAGGCAGATCCTATTCCTTTGATTCACGAAGTTATAGTTGATTAAACTATTCACAATCAAAATTCAAAAAAGTATTGCTTAAAATGAAATAAAAAGGTATTCTAACTATAATAGATAGATTGCCTTTTTATTTTTTGCGTTTACATGTGATTAGTTGAGCAATTAAACCGTAAGAAAAAGAGCGAAGTGATTATACTGCTTGTTGAGCAGAGAGGAGAAAAGCAATGTACACACCAGAAGAAATAATGGAGCTGGTTATCGCAACCGGCCAAAAAAAAATCAAAAAAACACTACAAGCAAAATGGATTCTCGGTTTTTTAGGCGGAGCGTTGATTGCTTTGGGTTATTTAGGGTATGTGCGAGTAGCAGCACCTATGATCGAAGAGTGGGGTAGCTTAGCAACGTTTATTGGAGCGTGTGTTTTTCCGATAGGACTGATTTTGATTTTATTGGGAGGCGGAGAATTAGTTACCGGCAATATTATGGCCGTTTCTCTTGCTTGGTGGGATAAAAAAGTCACTACCAAAGAACTGTTAAAGAATTGGGCAGTGATTACGGCTGCTAATTTGATCGGAGCCGTAGCTGTTGCTTATGTTTTTGGACATGTGCTCGGATTGACAAGTGCTGAGCCGTATTTGCAGGAAACCATTTTAATAGCACAAGCGAAAATCTCTGCCCATCCATTAGAAGCCTTTCTATCAGGGATTGGAGCTAACTGGTTTGTAGGAATGTCTTTATGGTTATGTTATGGAGCTAAAGATAGTATGGGGAAAATCATGGGAGTCTGGTTTCCGGTAATGACTTTTGTTGCGATCGGCTTTCAGCATAGTGTGGCGAATATGTTTATCATTCCAGCAGCTATTTTTGAAGGTGGCGCTACATGGAGCCAATTTATTGCTAATGTGGTTCCTGTTTATTTGGGAAATGTTGTAGGCGGGGCTATTTTTGTTTCGTTATTTTATTACCAAGCTTATCATCAAAAGGCGGCTGAGCCATTGGCTGAACCAGAGGCAACACTGCATACTATCATCAAAGAGTAACGGAAAAATTAAAATGAACCAACAGATAAAATGAGCTTTCGTTTTATCTGTTGGTTCATTTTTTTTGGTCTTGATCAGGACCTACAAATAAATAGCGCAAGACAAGCAAGACAATGCTGAAGATACCGATAATCAAAATAAAACTCATTGTCGCATGTAAAACAGCCCAAAATCCTCCACGGATAATGAGATTTCTTAAGCCGGAAAAAAAGAAATAACTGATAAAGTACACGATACTCATTAAGAAACTGCCATAAACAATTCGTTTTAACATATTTAGCCCACTTTCAAAGGTTTACTATTGCTTTAGTATACCAAACAACTAAGGTGAGACAAAGCAGAACTGAGAGTGTGCGTACCTTATGGACAGAGGCTTAAACTCTTTATGGTCCACAAAAGGGGTTTGCGTACCTTAAGTACAGAACTTTAGAGTTTTTACGGTCCTCAACTAGCATTATCCAATCCAATCGGATCTTTTCGGCTGTCGGCCGAAAAGCACAACTTAAAAGCTTGTTACTAAGATGAGACATGGCAGAATCCACTAGAAAGTTTAAAAAGAAAAATGAAAAAATGATGAGAGTTGTGCTATACTTGCTGTTAAAGTTTACAAACCGAGAGGAGCAAGGAGATGGAAAGACAAGTTTGGCAGGCAGGATTTAAATCGATTTATCCTGTGCTGATTGGGTACATACCTTTAGGAATGGCTTGTGGCATGCTATTATATGACGCTGGATTTTCTATTCCGGCTATTTTTCTGATGAGTTTATTGGTTTTTGCCGGTGCAAGCCAATTTATGGCTGCATCGATGGTTGTGATGGGGGTGACGGCATCAGCTATTATTACGATGGTTTTTTTCTTGAATTTACGACATTCATTAATGAGTTCTAGTATGTCGCGCTATGTTAAAAAAAGTTCGGTGCCCTTTATTTTGCTTTTCAGCCATACGTTAGCCGATGAAGCTTATGCCGTGAATTACAATCAATTTCAAAATCATGACTGGACAGCTCAGAAAGCATTAGCGGCTAATTTATGGGCTTATTTAACTTGGAGCATCAGTACAGCTATTGGCGGGTGGATTGGCAGCACATTGGCGATCAATACGACCATTATGAATTACGTCTTGATCGCCATGTTTATTTATCTGCTAGTCAATCAATTGGTTTCTAAACTAGTTGTTTTTGTCGGATTGTTTTCAGGAGTTGTCTCTATTATTTTGATGGTTGTATTGAAACACAACATTGCTCTCGTTATTGCAGCAATTTTAGCTTCTTTTGTCGGGTATTTTGCAGATAGCTACTTGACGAAAAAGAAAACCAAAGAAAAGGGGTGGGCACAATGAACTCAAATCCTTGGCTCCTGATTGTTGGTATGGCCATCGTCACTTATTTGCCGCGCATGATCCCGTTGTTAGTCTTGAGCAAACGAACGATTCCTGAAAAACTAGAGAAATGGATGTCTTTTATTCCAGTTTCTATTTTTTCAGCTTTGATTTTTTCAGATATTTTTTTCTGGGAAGGGAAATTGAACTCAAATCCATTGATCAACGTTAAGCTGCTGCCTTCCATATTGGTTTTTATTTTTGCTTATTACACGAAAAATCTATTGTGGTCGATGGCTTTGGGAGTCTTGAGTATTACATTAATGGTGTATTTATTTTAAGCAGAGAGCGCGTTCAAAAATAAACATGCTGATGTACAGAAAATAGATAGTCTGACTTTGCTGTTCTTAAATGGCTTATTGCTCGTTTCAGCAGAAAATCATGCTATAATTGGTGCTGAAGGAACAAGTATCAAGAATAGTTGGAGGAAAGAGAATGACTGAAAAAATGAAACGAGAAACTAAAAAATGCATTCAGACAAAGGTAGTGCAAACGCATCGCGTTTTGCCATCCGATTTAAACCATCACCAAACTTTATTTGGCGGAAATTTAATGAGCTTGATTGACAATACAGCATCTATTTCAGCTGCACGTCATTCACGTGGTGTAACCGTTACAGCTTCAATGGACTCTCTTGATTTCTTACATCCTATTTATGGAAATCATTCGGTTTGCATTGAAAGTTATGTATCCGGAGTGGGGAAATCATCAATGGAAGTATTTTGTAAAATTATGGGAGAAGACTTGATGACTGGAGAACGCTATTTAGCGGCTACTAGTTTCGTTACGTTTGTATCCATGAAAACAGAGTCGCATCCAAATGTACTCGTCCCTTTAATTGAACCGACGACAGAAGAAGAACGATTAGTCTGTGAAGGTTACCAGCAACGTCGTGAAAAGCGCATCAACAATCGTGATTTTAACGAACGCTTTGCCAATGCGATTTCTTATGAAGCTCCTTGGGAAGCATAAAAAAATAAACAGTCGATTCATCAGGAGGGATAGCGTTGATTTATAAATGCATTGAAGATCATCGAGAGCTGCTGCTCAACTTTTTAGCGGTTGACCCCATCATGAATTTATTTGTGATTGGAAACATCGAAACATATGGATTTGATTCACTTGATCAAGATGTCTGGGCTTACACAGATGACAGCAGTCAAATTACTGGGATTTTGTTAAGATATAAAGAAAATGTCATTCCTGTTCATGGAGAAAATTTTGACGGGTTTGAAACGTTCCTGCCTTTGCTGCAAAGTTTAGATGAAATCACTGCTGTTAGCGGTGCAAGTTCGACCATTGAACAGTATGCTGAATTTTTACCTGAATTAGAATTGACAGAAACCACAATAGCTTTATGTCAAGATTTACTGGAAAGTCCCAAAAATATTGATTTAGTAGAACCACTGAAAAAAATTGGTATACCTGCTTACTTAACGTTTCAACAGGAATGTTTTGGGAAAACAACCGAGCAAGAGCTGCCTTTATTAGAAGCAATGAATGCAGACACAATTTTGATTCACGTAATCAAAAACGATAATGGAGAAATTCTTTCTGCTGGACGTTTGGCCGTAGAAACAGCCGAAGCTGGAATGATCATTGATATAGGAACGATTGAATCAGAACGAGGCAATGGGTATGCTTCAGCCATCATCGCTTCGCTTGTGCAGCATTGTCAGCAAAAAGGTAAAAAAGCTTGCTTGTTTTATAGCGATGCTAGCGCAGGCAGACTGTATCACCGTTTAGGTTTTCAAGATACTGAGTTGAAATGGAGTATGTTAAAGCCGAGAGAAGAAAAAGACAAGAAAACATTGTTTGAAGAATTAACCACTTAAAGGCTTCTGAACCTAAAAAAGCTTGAAACACCTTCCTTTTCAAACTGGGAATGTTTCAAGCTTTTTTTGTTGCTATCTGAATCATTTTTAATTCAATTGAGTATACGGGGTAGCTTTAGTAAACAAAGACAAAAAACTCCCCATTTTGTTGTGTGCTTGTTGAAACAAACATCAAAAAAGAGAGTTAGTCATTATTCAATTCAGTATTATTTTTTGGGAAGAGTTGAACGGGTCGCAAAATTTTTATAAGTGATTTCGCGTGCTTGACACCAATCTTTTACTTCACCGGTTAAAATAAGATCCGTTTGCTGCAGTTCAGCAATTGTTTTTTTGCCTAGCAGCGTCATAATGGTTCTTAATTCATCTTTCCAATGATTAACTTGAACGATCGTTTCATCAACGCCATCTTTAATGATCATATGCAAGAGTAGACCAGAAATGCCAACCGCTTTTGCTCCTAAAGAGAGAGCTTTTACGATATCCAGAGGGTGGCGTATTCCGCCGGAAGCTAGTATTTCAACGCTTTCCAAGTGAGATTGAGCTTCCAATAACGAAATAACGGTGGATTGTCCCCAGTTTTCCAAGTAATCCAGTTTATTTGTTTTACGGCGGTAATTTTCAATTTGAGCAAAATTCGTTCCGCCTTGGCCGCTGATATCAATAGTAGCTACTTTAGCAGCGCGCAATTGAGCAATGGTTTCACGGCTCATGCCAAAACCTACTTCTTTAGCAATGACAGGAACTTCGACAGCGGCCACTATTTCTGCCAATTGCGGCAGCCAATTCGAAAAGTCCCGATCTCCTTCAGGCATGATCAATTCTTGCGGAGCATTGATATGGATTTGTAAAGCGTCGGCTTTTAATAAGTCGATGGCTTTTTTTGCATTTTCTACGGTTTGACCGGCTCCTAAATTAGCAAAAACTAGTCCAGTAGGGTTAACTTCACGAATAATTTGAAAGCTGTCCAGTACAGTCGGATCTTTTAGAGCAGCACTGACAGAACCAGAAGCCATGGCGATTCCGGTTTCGCGTGCAACGATCGCTAATTTTTGGTTGATTTTTTTCGTCCAATCGCTGCCGCCAGTCATGGCGTTAATGTAAAAAGGGTATTTCAATTGAAAGGTTGCAAATGAAGTAGAGAGGTCCACTTCTTCAACCGCTAACTCAGGAAAAGAATGATGAACATAACGTAAAGCATCAAAATCTGTCTGCTGATCCTTTTGAAAAAACTTCATTCCCAAAGAAACATGCTCATTTTTTCGATTGTTTTTCGGCTCCATTAACGTCACTCCTTCTATCTAAAATATGATGATTCAGACACTACTTTTCAGCCTTTGTGTAAACATGGAGCGGCAAATTGGTAATGTCTTTTTCTTCCCAAGCGGTCATTAAAGAGAGCAGCCCTTCTTTACGGTCGAATAAAACAATTCCGCAATCGCCGCCGCCTGCACCCGAGGATTTAGCTGCACCATTGTATGTTTCAGCTACCTCGCACAATTGGGTCAAAGATGGAGTCTCAATGGTGACGCCAGTGTCTTTGCTCATTTGAACTAATAATTCACGATTTTTTCTAATTTGTGTTTGAATGGCTTTAATATCGCCTGCTTGAAAAGCTTCAATCATCCGATTGACACACAGCGCGCTTTCTTTTAAAAATACTTCGTACGCTTGTTTGTCGCGGCTGCGCTGGTTGGTTACTTCATCAACCAAATGAGACGTTGAAGCCGGTGAGCCTGTCCAGCCGATTACCAAACGCAAATCTAAAGGAGGCGTTAAAGGTGTAATCGAGAGATGAGGCCATTCTCGTTCGATCAGCGTTTTGACACTTTGGTTTTGTTCTTGCTGTTTCAACACCCATTCACGATCAAAAGTCGTGAATGCCAACCAGCCTCCATAAACGCTTGCAGCAACATCGCCACAAGAGCCATTGCTTTTTACGGAAAGATGAGCCAGTGCTGCTAGTTTGAAAATCGTTTCATTATTAGCCCCTAAGTCATAATACTGACAAAGAGCTTGTACAGTCGCAACAGTTACAGCAGCACTGGAACCTAAACCGTACTTGCGGCCATTAGAACTGTCCAACTCACTGTCGACCATTAAGCTGTAAAAAGACAGTTCTTTGCCGAGTTCTTTGGCGTAACTTTCTGTCACATTGATAGCCGCTAAAATATAGTGAAAAGGGTTCTCCCGTTTATCTAATACCAATAAATCATTTTGTCTTCTCCATAAAACAGGTAAATTACCATACTGAAAAGAAGTGATACTGCCAACATTTTCTGTTTTTTCTAATGATACGGTGATGAACTGATCAATAGCTACCAAAATGGCAGGGTGACCAGGTTCAACAACCGCATACTCACCTGCAATATATAACTTTCCAGGCGCAGAAACTTCGATCATTTAAAGACTCCTCCTTAAGCAACTTCAAAAAATTGCCGGTATAAAATTAATTAGACATGATTTGAAGCCCTTTTCCAGGACGCGAAACGATCAATTGTTCAGTCCGGAAGACTTCGGCGAAACGAGCCTTGATTTTTTCACTGTCGCTCAATCGGCACAAGACTTTGACATTTGGTCCAGCATCCATTGTAAAGTAGCAAGGAATGCCTTCTTTTCGCAATTGACGCACTAATTGCATCGCAACGACGCTATAGGGTTCCCAATAAGAAAGCGGCGGGTTAGCCCCTAACATCGTTCCATGCATTTTCATGCCGTTGCTCTCAGTTATTTCGCCAACTTTTTGAAAATCATGTGAATGAATCGCTTTTTTGATCTCGATCAAATCTTTAGCCGTGCTCTCCAGCCAGCCCGCGTAAAAAGGGGAAGTTTCGACGGTGTTTTTCATACCATCCCGACTAGACACTTCTTTTTGACGGCTATTGACGACCACAACGAGCATACCGATATCCCAGTTTGCGTCATCAATCGGAACAGCATAAGAATCTTCTGAAGAAGTACCCATTTGCCATTCAACAAATCCGCCATAGATACTGCGAGTAGCTGAACCGGATCCTCTGCGCGCGTAGGTTGATAATTCTTGGTCTGGTAAATTTAACCCGCTGGCTAAATTAGCTGCTCCGGCCAAAGCAGCCATCCCAGAAGCTGAAGAAGCTAAGCCGGCAGCAGTAGGCACAAAGTTGGTGCTTTTGATCAAAGCCGGCGTTTGGATGCCAGTTGGCTCTCTAAACAACTTTAAAAAGCGACTGACTTTTTGAGTCGCTGCTTCATTTTGTAAAACGCCATTTAAGTAAAATGTATCTTGGGTTATGTCTTCTTTAAAAGCTACAGAAGTTTCTGTATAAAAAGCATCCAGTGTCAAAGAAAGACTGCTGCTCGTTGGCAAAATAGCTGCTTCATCCCGTTTGCCCCAATATTTGATCAAAGCAATATTCGTGTACGCACGAACTTTTTTCTCAATCGTCACGTTTGTCATCTCCCATTTGGTAAGTCCAAGTATTGACTGCACCTGCATCTAGCAAAGCACTAGAAACAGCAGCAGCAGTTTCTTTATCAGCTGTCAAAGCAATCATGCACCCTCCACGACCGCCACCGGTCAGTTTGGCGCCTAAAGCTCCAGTTTTCACAGCAACTTGGACCAAATCATCCAACATACGGTTGCTGACGCCCAAAAAGGCTAGCTGTTCATGAGCTTGGTTCATATGCACGCCCAATTCTACAGGTTTATTGCCTTCAATTGCAACTTTAGCTTGTTCAGCTAAGCGGCCTAAAGTTGCGATTGCGGTATGTGTCAGTTCTGGAGCTGTTTTATACAAATCAGCGATACTATTGACTGCTTCTTTAGTTTGCCCGGAAATACCCGTATCGGCAACGACTAGATAAGCGGTCAGGTTAAGCGGAAAAGGCACGAAAGGTTGGCCTTTAATAAAGAAAAGCGGGTCTTGTCCGCTCGTCATGGCGGCATCTAAACCGCTTGGATTGCCGTGCGCAATTGTTTCTGAGATATTGGTCAATTCCAATAATACTCCATGAGATAACGGTTCTTCAAAAAAACGATAAAGTGCACGAATGGTTGCCACAGCTACAGCTGCGCTAGAACCCATGCCTCTTTCTGGAGGAATGGTACTCTTAATGGTGATGTTAAAGTCTTGCAGCGGCTGATTCAATCGAGCCGCTGTTTCAGTGATAACGGCCACTAAATTAAGCAAACGTTCAGGAGCTTTAGAAAGGGCGCCTTGATAAAATACGCAGTCTAAAGTGACAGTTCCTGAAGTTTTTGTGACAGTCGTTTCAATGGATGTTGCTAGGAAGGGGAGGGCCACAGCAGGTTCGCCGTAAACGACGGAATGTTCCCCCATTAAAATGATTTTTCCGTTTGATGTACCTGTTGCTTTCATGATATTACTCCTTTTTTGTTTCATCTAACCAGCAAATAGAAAAAGCAAATGAAAGAAAGCAGCCATCAAAGGCTGGTTCCTTTCCTAGTTATAAAGCTTTTACAGACTAGCTAGTTTTTCAATAATCCATGGCGCAGCGTAGAGCGTCATAAATTGAATGCCGTAATTTACGCCCATCTTATTCAGTGTCCCACAGGTAATACCAATTAACAATACTCCAAAGATATTAATCAAGCCGGCGTCCATATAGGCCAATAGCAAAATGAATGAAATGAACAACCCTAAAACAGCTTCATGTGGGATTTTTGTTAAAACAAATTGCGAAATTTTTCCTGCATACCGAATAATAATAAAATAAGAAATGGCACTTGAGATCACTGCTCCAACCAAGATAGCCCAAGTGAAATCGGCACGACTTAAGAGATGGTGCAAATTGTGATCGACTGTGAAAACAGGCGGTGCGTTAAAGAGAGCACTCCCGGGTCCAATTGATGTAGGCGATAAAGGAATGCCCAAAGCAATCAAAGGAATGATGATTCCAGATAAGTAAGTTGAATGAGCTAAAGCACTCATTGTTGTAACCGCAGTTGACGCTTTTTCGATAGGGTCTTTCTTACGATTCGCAACGGCTTCACCAAATAAAATAATTAATCCAACAGGGCTTAAAACAAATAAAAAGTTCGAGAAAAAAGACGCCAATGAAGCAGACGTGACTTCCTGTTTGGTCAAAATTTTAAAAGGGTTTAATGTCTTTTCTTCATTTAAGTTTTTTGGGATGGTGATGACCTTTAATTTGTCGGTCAGCATGTCGGTGCGGCTTTCTTTGTTTAATAAAGAAAAAAGCGAAATAATCAATGGGCCGATCGTGATGCCCAGAAAAAAAGATGTTGTAATATTAGTATCTGCTGGGACTATGCCGGTGCCCCAATATAGATAACGCAAACTTTGAAACAATAACGCTAAGGGGATGATGCTGAAAAGAGCTAATAGTTTATGTTTTCCGATCAAAGACAAAAAAATAGCACCGAGAACAAAGAGCAGCGATGCATAAGGTTGGATCGTCGCAGCAAAAGGGGCTAATAGGTTAGCCAGCACTAATGCGACAGGGATCGAAATGGCCGTTCCAATAAGCGAACCGGCAGCCATCTTTTTGATCGTAATCGTGGATAAACCTCGATTTTTTAAGTATAAGGCGTGCTCGATCATAGGGCTGGATAAAACACCGCCCGGTAATCCCACCAGTGCAGTAGGCATCGAATTAGTTAAATTTAAAGTTATGATAGCTGATATGAAAAAAGTTAAAATGATGATCGGCGGCGTTCCAGCCAAAATCAATGCTAATGAAACGGGCACTAGAACGGAGGTTTCATCCGTACCGGGAACAAACCCAATAAAGGTATACAATGCGACCGCCGCTAAAGAAGCGACAACCATTTGAAACAATAAAATAATATCCATCAATCGTGTTCTCCTTGTCCGTTAGTTTGTTGGTTTTCATCCGTTTTAAGAATCCGTTTGGGTTTAATAAAGACGGTTGAAATAATAAAACCAATCACTGCGCCTGCTAAACCAAAAAAAAGCTGTTTGGTCTGGTCATCGCTCGGAGCAAGGAAAAAAGCGCCCATCGTTGAGCCGCTTGAAATACAAATAGCCAATACTAAACTACGAAGTTCAACAACATCGCCCCAAATTTCAACCAAGTCTTTTTTTTCTTTCATTTTTACACTCTCCTTTATACTGTTTCTTACTCCTTCAAAACAGCAAGTGTCACTAACCTCACAAAAAAAGTTGAGAGAATTCCCAACAAAACTATAGTACACTAAATGAAACAAAAAAGACTAGTTAAGTTTCTTTTAAGACGAATGCTGGTTTTAAAGGGATTTTCATAGAAAGCTATAAAAAAGATGTTTTCTTTGGTACAATTATGCGGAAGTTTAAGAAACTTGGAGGCTTATTAGATGAAAGAATCAGCAACGTTTCATATTATTGAACGAAATGAATGGAAAGAATTGAATAAAAATACTGCCGCACCTTTAAGCCACCAAGAATTAGAAGAACTGACCGGATTAAATGACCGTATATCTCTAACAGACGTGGAAGAAGTTTACGTTCCCATCGTACAACTTTTATCTATCTATATGAAGCATTATGAACAACTGCAAGCTCAAAAAAATAATTTTTTGGGACAAGCAGTTAAAAAGAAACCTTATATTATCGGGATAGCAGGGAGTGTAGCTGTGGGAAAAAGCACGACCGCACGCTTGCTGCAAATGATGCTGTCACGTGTCTATAAAAATAAAACCGTTGAAATGATCACGACAGATGGTTTTCTTTACCCGAATGAGGTTTTATTGAAAGAAAATTTAATGGATCGTAAAGGATTTCCGGAAAGTTATGATATGCCTCGATTGATCTCTTTTTTAGGCGATATCAAAAATGGAAAAGAAAACATGGTTTCTCCTGTTTATTCGCATGAAGTTTATGATATTGTAGAAGGAGAATACCATATCTTGAACCAGCCAGACATTTTGATCGTGGAAGGAATCAACATCTTGCAATTGCCCGCTAATGAGCAAATTTATGTGAGTGATTTCTTTGATTTTTCGGTATATGTGGATGCTGAACCCGCACAGATCGAAAAATGGTACTTAGAACGATTTGGCTTGTTGTTAGATACAGCTTTTACCAAACCTGACAACTATTATTATTCTTATGCCCAAGGCAATCGTGAAGATGCATTTGCCATGGCTCGGGATGTTTGGAAAAGAGTCAACTTGCGGAATTTGACGGAATACATCCTGCCGACACGAAATCGAGCTGATTTGATCATTCATAAGAGCGGAAATCACGTTATTGACCAACTATTACTGCGAAAATACTAAAAAAAAAGCAGAAAAGCGTTTTCGGTATATTGACCTGTATCGCTAGAGCCGATACAATGTACCCAAGTAGAGTTTATAAGATAAACGGTTTAATGAACAAAAAATATTAGATGAGGTGAACTGCGTGGCAATTGTTACTGATTTAACGGAAGTTGAAAAAATTATCGTGCTTGATTTTGGGAGCCAATACAATCAATTGATTACACGACGTATTCGTGAATTTGGAGTGTATTCTGAATTGATTTCTCACAAAACGACAGCTGAAGAATTAAGCAAAATGAATGCAAAAGGAATCATCTTCTCAGGTGGGCCAATGAGTGTTTATGACGAAGGAGCTTATTCTATCGACCCAAAAATTTTCGAAATGGGTATTCCTATTTTAGGGATCTGTTATGGAATGCAGCTAATGACAACAGCACTAGGCGGAACAGTTAAATCTAGTTCAAACCGTGAATACGGCAAAGCCAGCATCGACATTACAAATTCGACGGCACCTGTCTTCAATTCTTTAGCACAAGAAGAAACGGTTTGGATGAGCCATGGCGATTTAGTGACTCATGTACCTGAAGGATTTGAAGTTTCAGCAACGAGTCCTCACTGTCCGATCGCTTCAATGTTTGATCCTGTCAGAAACTTCCATGCGGTTCAATTCCATCCAGAAGTTCGCCATACTGAACAAGGAAATGAAATGTTGAAAAACTTTACTTTCAATGTCTGTGGATGCGAAGGAAACTGGAGCATCAGCAATTTCATCGAATCTGAAATCGCAAAAATTCGTGAAACAGTCGGCGACAAAAAAGTTTTACTAGCCTTATCCGGCGGAGTTGACTCAAGTGTTGTAGGCGTCTTATTGCAAAAAGCCATTGGCGACCAATTGACGTGTATCTTTGTTGACCACGGCTTGTTGCGTAAAAACGAAGGCGACCAAGTAATGGACAGTTTAGAAGGCAAATTCGGCTTAAACGTTATTCGTGTAGACGCGAAAAAACGCTTCATGGATAAATTAGCCGGTGTCAGCGATCCTGAACAAAAACGTAAAATCATCGGAAATGAATTTATCTATGTTTTTGATGACGAAGCGACAAAATTAAAAGGTATCGAATTTTTGGCACAAGGGACGCTTTACACGGATGTGATCGAAAGTGGAACCGATACGGCTCAAACGATCAAATCACACCACAACGTTGGCGGACTTCCTGAAGACATGCAATTTAAATTGATCGAACCTTTAAACACTTTGTTTAAAGATGAAGTTCGTGAATTAGGAATCGAATTAGGCATGCCTGAAGCTCTTGTTTGGCGCCAACCTTTCCCAGGCCCTGGATTAGGTATCCGTGTCCTTGGTGAATTGACAGAAGAAAAATTAGAAATCGTTCGTGAAAGTGATGCTATTTTACGTGAAGAGATTGCAGCAGCAGGTCTTGACCGTGACATTTGGCAATACTTCACCGTTCTTCCAGGAATCCGCAGTGTTGGAGTTATGGGAGACGGCCGGACATACGACTATACAGTCGGTATTCGTGCTGTAACGTCGATTGACGGCATGACAAGCGACTTTGCACGTATTCCATGGGACGTCTTGCAAAAGATCTCTGTGCGCATCGTAAACGAAGTAGCACACGTCAACCGTATCGTGTATGACATTACGAGTAAACCACCAGCAACTATAGAGTGGGAATAGTTGCAGATAGATACACGTTTTAGATTGTTGACGTAATAAGCTTTTAGCTTAATCATCACACTGTTTAAACATGAAAATATACCTTGAACCTGCTATAATGTAACTGCATTGTGACCATTGAAGCTAGTCTTAATTGACTAGCTTTTTAATTTAACTAAAATTTAGAAAATAAAAACCATATTTAAAAAATTTGATATATAGTATTTTTAGGGAGGAATAATAATGGGACTATTTGACTTATTCAAGAAAAAAAAGAAAACTACGTCACAAAACAATACCAATAATAACTTAGATATTTTTACTAAATCCATTCCACTTAATGTAAGGAAGCTACTTTTTATTTCTGAAACAAGAACAGCTGTTAATAAAAACTCAAATACATATAACGGAATAACTATTACGCTCGGTTCTGAAAGCGATTATGAACCATCAGAGATTATAACCACCCTACCTGTTATCAAAGGAAAAGCTGAACCATTGGGATACTATCCTTCTTACTATGAAATGTCACCTGAACAAAGATATAATTATTTAACCTTTTTGACTAATATCAACGAACACGCTGATATCGGATATATTTTTGTGTATTATTATGGTTTGGAGAGAAAAATTTTTTTGGATGATAGTTTATATGAAGCTGTTGACATGATAACAACCTTACAAAAAAAACATAACAATCGTTCCTTTATCGCATATTCTAATGATGCTTTAATATATGCAGCTATGAAGAAAAAAGATCCCAACATTTTACTTAATATTAATTTAGATACCTTAAGACCTGAATTGTTATTTTTAGTAAAAGGATCTTTCATTGGGGAATTTAATGCTGCGGATTTAATGGCATTGGCAAAAGGAGTAGGTTTTACTAACAATAGATATATAAAATCAACACCCGAGATATTTCAAAAAAAATTAACAGAACTATTAATTAAAAATTATGGTTCAAAAAATTATAGGCTAGATAAATCAATGAAAATGGATACACATGAAAAAATTAGATTAACCTTATCAAATATTTCTATAAAAAATAGAGAATTTGAATATCCAAACACTTTACTAAGTTCTAAAATTCAATCTGATATTTATTTATTACTAAAAGAAAGTCATGAAATGACTAAAAAAGATGTTGCCAACATGCGCAAAACTAAAAAAGAAACACTTCCTGAAAGTACCAATGAAGTAAATCTACCAAAAAAAGAAAAACCAGTAATTTTCATTCCAACTGATAATTTAACATTGAAAGAAAGAATACTTTTATCAAAAGAACCATTATCAGATGGATTTGATGAAGAAATCAAAGGGATTAACTATTATAAGCAAGGAAAATATAAAGAGGCAGAAGACTGGTTATTACGGTCTGTAAAAGGAAATTTTAATGCACCAGCCTTGTACGAAAAACTTGGCATTTTATACCGTAAACAAAAACGTTATAATGATGAAGTAGAAATTTTGAAAATCGGAATAACAAATGTTGGATTTAATCCAAAATTAAACGAACGACTTGCTAAAGCAATAGAAATCAATGAGAAAAATAAACTCAAATCAAAAAAATAGGTCACAATGACTATTGAAATAATAATCTATTCTCATTGTGACAATCGAAGCTAGTCTTAATTGACTGTTTTTTTTATTATCTTACTGGCAATTTTGTATATTGCCCTTTGGAAAAGCTGGAAGTAACCAGTTAAACATAAATCCGTTGTGGCCTTAGCCGCCGTCTAAATACGAGAAAAGCGACTTACTCTTTATTGAGCAGGTCGCTTATTTTTATACACTGAACTAGTAAATCTTCTTTCTCTTTAGGAGATAGCTGTTTAACTTTCTCGATCTCGTTATCTTCATCAATATCAAATTAAAAAAATTCTGTGTATGACATACTAAAACCCTCAATTAACTTATCCAATGTTGGAACTGAAAGATTAAACTTTCCATTTTCAACTTATTAACATACCTAAAATTTAAAATAAGTGGTCGACTGAACAAACATTCAAAACAAAACAAGAGCTACTTGATTCATCAAATGCATTATTCGGAGGTGCTTAAAATGGGACAGTTATGGAAAACTGCTTCTGATGAAATATCTCGTAGGTCTAATCGTTCCGAAACTTCTGAGCATTTTGAATTTAAAGAACTATTTTTATTAAGTCCTCACTCACTGCTTGAACTTCAAAAAGTTAAAAAATGGCGACAAGAGAAGTTTCCACGTGAGAAAGGACGACCTACAGTTGGTCATGAATCACATAAAAAATTTTATGACAGATATAAGCTGAATTTCAAAAACTAGTTGACCCTCGCCACTCGCTTGATAAAATGCCATAAAGGAGCTAATTATTATGACCAAAAAAAATATACAGAACAACAGGAACACCGGGGATTTACATTTATGATGTTAAGGCAAAAGTGAAAAGATACTATATTCAGTTCCATTACGGTAAGAACACTCGTACTGATGAGCCTATTGTAATCAAACGAATGATCGACAGAGACAAGTCACCCATCACTTCTATTTCAAGAGCAAAAGAATACATGAAAGAGTTAAAAGAGGACGCTGAAAAAGATTTAAAGTTAAAGTATGATAATCACATGAGCTACACATGATTACATGAACAATATTTACATTCCCGCATACAAAACTGAAGTACAATCTAGTACTTTTGATACCAGACTAAAAAATCTAGAAAATATACGAGATAGATTCGGTCATTTAGCACTAAAAGACATCACTGCTCAACATACTCAAGATTTTAGAACCTATCTCTTAACTTTAAAAAAAGATGGTGGTTCTGGCTATTCACAGGTTACTTCTAGTTTAGTGTTCGGAATTTTCAGGAAAACGCTAGATAAAGCTGTCGAGTTAGACTATTTAGATGCAAATGTCTCAATGAAAATTAAAGCCGTTCC
Source organism: Carnobacterium sp. CP1 (assembly GCF_001483965.1). Lineage (NCBI taxonomy): Bacteria > Bacillati > Bacillota > Bacilli > Lactobacillales > Carnobacteriaceae > Carnobacterium > Carnobacterium antarcticum. Next base: position 1,322,554 of record NZ_CP010796.1, on the reverse strand, counting down.
CAAAGGCAAAGCTAACGTCCCTTACTGGACAAAAGATGAGTTCGAACAAGTTGTTTCTCACATTTATATTGATGACTTCTACCAACATTTAAACTTCGTCATGTTGTGGACTTACTTTACGACTGGCCTCCGCGTAAATGAGGGATGTGCTTTGTACTGGGAAGATATCAATTTTAAAAAGAAAACAATGAGTATTAATCACACCATTGAAATTAAGAACAAAGATAATTGGACTCGTAAAACCGGCACGAAAACAAAAAGTGGCGTACGAATTATTTCACTTGATGATGACACTATCAACATCTTAAAAAAATGAAAAAACGACAAACTCAACAATGTTCCACTAATTTTATCTTTAGTTATAATGGTCATCCTATGCAAAAATCGACAATCGGATGAATCATTGAACGCTATGCAAAACTTGCTGGGGTCCATAGAATTCAAGCTAAAGGTTTAAGACACTCTCATGCATCGTACTTAATCAATGACTTTAATGTGGATATTCTTATGTTAAGTAAAAGACTAGGTCACTCTGGGCCTGAGATAACCCTACGTCATTATTCTCATATGTATCCTAATCGAGATGAAGTAATTGCAGAGAATATTACTGGTCATATTAATATTCAAACGTCTAAAACGAATCAAGTTAAGTTTAACGGGAATCAGTCTATTTAAAAATACATCACAATTAGGACTTACTTCACTCATTGCGTACTAATGTAATAGGAAGTATACTATAATAGTATATTTCTTATTACTTTTTATATTGGAGGATTTAAATATGGCCTTACCTAAAATATTTGTGAGCTCTACATATTATGACTTAATGCATATTAGAAATGATATCGAAACTTTTATTAAAAATCTTGGTTATGAACCTATTCTGCATGAACGAAATAATGTCACATATAACCAAATTGACACATTGGAAGATTCTTGCTATAGAGAGATTGAAAATTGTGAAATATTAGTTTGTATTATCGGAAACAAATTTGGAACTGAATCAAATTCAAATAACTATTCAATTACAATGAAAGAATTACAAACTGCAATAACTCAACAAAAAAAGTATATGCATTCATTCAAAAAGATGTATCTGTCGAAAATAGGGTGTATTTAAAAAATAAAGATAATACTCACTTCGTCCCAGCAGTAGTTGACGATGTCAGAGTTCATGATTTTATTGCTAATTTAAAAAGTACTGTGAAAAATTTTCCAATTACTGATTTTGAAAGCGTTAATGATATCATTAATTCTTTACGTTCGCAGTTCGCTGGGTTATTTCAAAATTTATTGCAGAGAGAAATGACTCTCACTGAGTCAAAAACTTTATATGATTTAAATACTGTTTCTGATAAGATGCATGGTATGATTGATTCAATGTCTTCAACAAACAAAGAAGTATTGGCTATGCTAAGTAGTACACTCTTTGTTACTCATGAGATAACTCAAAAATTAATGGACACTCTTTCAATATCTGATTTTAGAGTCTTAATTCATAATAAAATAGGAATGATACGTTTCATTGAATCTCTCGGTTTTACCGGAGATGATGATCCTTTCTCAGATGAATATCAAAGAACTCTACAAACATCTAAACAATATTTAAAAATATCACAAGATATATTTGATGAACATGGTAATCTCATAAGATATCCAGATAGCGAAACTATAAATAGTGCTTTTGAATTTCGAGTAGTAAAAACTCAGGAATCTATTGGACAAATTGATATAAACGATGATGATTTACCTTTTAATTACTTAACACGATATCAATACTAAATTAAAAACTCAATAAATACTATTAACATCCAAAATTAAACTAGTCTAAATATTATGGGGGGAAATATAATTGAAATTTGATTTAAACATAACGGATATACTCAACTTGCCTGTAAAAATAATGTCTGCTCTTGCTTTAGCAAGCGGATTAATGCTTTTATTACCAGCAAAGTTTTTAAAGGCACTTTATCTAACACCTTTCATTAACAAATACGGTTTCATAATTGGATTAATTTTTATTGTATCTTTTTCTATTTTGATAGTTACTTTATTTATCCAAATATTTAACTTCATATCAAAAAAAAGAAAATTGAAACTGTTCTACAAAAATGCTGAAAAGCGTTTAAGAAAGTTAAGTCCTTATGAAATTTGCATTGTACTAAGTTTATTTGAAAATGAAAATTACACAAACTTATTACCTTTAAATGATGGTGCTGTAAGAAAAATAGAAAGCGAAATGATTATCGGGAAAGCAACTAATCAATATATGATATCTGATCTAAATACTGCTAAATTCCCTTACCTGTTGCAACCTTGGGTAGTAGACGAGTTAAAAGGAAAATCTGAACTTCTTGATTTTTTTGAAAATACAGTGGAAGACTTTTTGAAAAGCGAAGACAATCAAAAACTAGTTTTCAATGCTCTTGTTAAACAATCAGATTACTATTAACAGCGCATTTAAGATTCAGAATAGATTAGTTGATGAAACGTAACCCTTGGTGTGTGACCTAGAATACTGTGGCAGCATCTTGTTAAATCATTTCAAACAAACTATATGAACACAAATGTTATTTATGCTGTTGAATAAAACAGACTAGTTCTGAGACCCTTACTATGACCTTCAACTTTTTCAAACTGTTCAAAAGTAGTACTCGATTGTCTTTTAACCTTAACGAATTGATTAGAGTGGGAATAACAAAAAAATCCTGTAAGTATTGGAAACAATACTTACAGGGTTTTTATTTGGAATGATTTCGGTTTATTTACTAATAACCTTTCAAAAATGAAAATAATAACTGTTCAATAAATACGTATTCTCATATTTTGCTGCCATTTTTAATAAGAGGCTTTTTATAGCCTTTATTGAATAGGTTCCTTTTTTAAATGATCCGATATAGGAAGCATACTTTTTCTTTTCGTTTTCTGTGGCTTCATCTTTAAAATAGCCCCATACATGAGAAGCAGCGTTTATCTGTGTTCCTTGGCTGGGTTCTATAGTAAGAGCTTGATCGATAAGCGCATAAAATTCTATCACAGGATAGCCTTCTTTACCTTTTAAAAGGCTCCTGATCTCTTGATAACGATTTGGATCGTGTTCGAGTATATTGTATTTATATCTAGCCCATTCTTTTTCTAAATTGCTTATCTTTTTATTACCGTCAATCAGATTATTAACTTTAACGGCAGAAAGGTTTTTATCTTTTACTTCAAGCATGATGTCGACGTCAGGAATAGCGTTCAAAAACTCATTAAACACTTCTAAATTGATTGTTTTAGAATGGCTGCCCGCTCTTTTTAAATGAGCCCCTTGGGAGTAGTGGATCTTTTGGACCCCGTCATCGGCTTTCCAAGTGTTATTTACTAAGGATATAAAATAATGATCATCTTTAGATCTATCAAATGGAAGGAGCTCATTATGAAGATTATCATACACTACAGGAATACGGTTAGCTGTGCCAATTTGTAATACATCGCCTATATTGTAAGATTTATCATCATTTTCAATGACGAGTCTATTTTTGACTCCTTGGCTCAACAGCTGATAGTTTTTTCCAAATCTTACAATAGCTGCTTTTTTATCGCCGTATACGCCTCCAATGTGCAAAATAATTTTACTGGATTTGCCTGTCCCAAGTGCATTTAAAAATCGATTATGATAGTTTAAGTCTTCTACAGCTCTTTTCACAACGTCTTCATTGGGGGAGTTTAAAACAGTGTATTGTCCAGGGTGCATAGATACTCTGATATTTTCCAGCTTTAATTTTTCGCCGATTAAACGAAATTTTTCTTTAAAGATTTCATCCCAAGGAAGGCTATTGACAGGGCTTGATCCGAACGGAATGATATCTGAACTGATTCTAAAAAGCGTAATGCCCATTTTTATGTTGTAATCTATAATTCTATCTAATGTTTCTAAGTTGTGTTCTGTAATGTTCAACAGATTTTCTTTCGTCGCGGTCTTAAGTGTACATGTTCTAAAGTTTGTGTTGTATACGCCAAGTGTTAAGCATGCATATCCGATTTTCATAAGCATCTCCTTTTAAACAATATACTATTCTATGGAAAGTTGTAAAAAAGCTTTTGGTAATAGGAACTATTTACTGCTCACTGATTTTATGAAAAAGGCTTAAAAAAGTTTCTTTTTCTTTTGACGAAAGAACGTTCAACAGGTTGGTATTGATTTTTGCTTCGGTAGCACGAGCTTCTTTTAATAATTCTAAGCCCTGTTCAGTAATCGCTAATCGTGTAATGCGACGGTCTTTATCGTCATAAATACGTTGTGCATAATTTTCTTTTACGATCATGGTAGCTATATTAGTCATTGCACCAGGCGTTACTTTTAAAAAGTTAGCCAGTGTAACTTGTTTTAGCGGTCCTTTTGTTTTTAATTCACCTAAGACTAACAATGCAGAAATACTAATTCGGTGAGGAAAAGAAGCTGACCATTGGTTCATGACCGTTTGTGTATACTGATTGACTGAGTAGAGCAATTCCAAATTTTGATGCATCATCCATTTCCTCCATCTGTTTAATATAGTAGGTTAAGTTTAATTCTTTTTAGTTTACTTATCAATAGTTTAGCGCTAAACTAATTATGGAGTTTTTCATGAATAGAAGGGTGGAAGTTTACATGTTACTAGAGAATAAGGTCGCCATTATTACAGGCGGTGCTGGCGGTATTGGAGCGGGTATATCAAGAGCGTTAGCTGCAGAAGGCGCCAATATTGCGATTATCGATTTGAATGAAGAAAAAGGTGCAGAACTTGTCAAAGAATTAGAAGGCGTGGGCGTTCAGGCATTATTTTTAAAAAAAGATATCTCATTAGAAGAAAATGCAAAAGAAATAAGAGCGGCTGTTATTAAGAAATTCGGCAAAATCGATGTTTTGATTAATAATGCGCATGCATCTCGACAAGCTGCTTTTATGGAGACTACAAACGAGATGTTTGAATTATCTTTTAAAACTGGCTTTTTAGCCACGTTATTTCTAATGCGTGCTTGTTATGAAGATTTAAAAGCAACAAAAGGCGCGGTGATCAACTTTGGATCAGGTTCAGCTATGAAGGGAATGGAAACACAAGCTTCATACGCAGCAAGTAAAGAAGCCATACGTGGTTTGTCTCGTGTAGTTGCAAATGAGTGGGCACCAGAAGGCATTCGAGTGAATATCATTTCTCCCATTGCAGAAACTGAAGGTGTAAAAGATTGGAAAGAGAAGTTCCCAGCTGAATTTGAAGCGATGATTGACCGAATTCCTCTTAAACGTTTGGGCGATCCGCAAAAAGATATCGGACAAGCAGCTGTTTTCTTAGCTAGTGATATGAGCAGTTTTATGACCGGTCAAACATTGATGGTCGACGGCGGTTCTATTCAACTTTATTAAATAAAACGATACCGAGATAGACGAAAAAAAAGATTCGCCAAAGCTAAAAATTTGGCGAATCTTTTTTTATTGAGAGTAGCTTTTTAAGCGAACCAAATAGAACGTTCTCTTGCAGCACTTTCTGGCGAATCAGAAGCATGTACTGTGTTTTCGGATAAACTAAGACCGTAAAGGGCTCGAATCGTATTATCCCCAGATTCTTCAGGGTCTGTTGTTCCATTCAACGTTCGAACCCGGTTAACCACATCTTCTCCTTCTAAAACAAGGGCAACCAATGGGCTTCTTGTAAGATAAGAAACCAATCTGTTAAAGAAAGGTTGGCCTTTATGTTCTACATAATGTTCTTCTGCCATTTCTGAAGAAGCTTGCAGTAACTTCATATCAGTGACTTTCAAATCATTTCTTTCGTATTCGGTTAAAATATTTCCAATCAGATTTCGTTCCACCGCATCCGGTTTCAACAATACAAGCGTTTTTTCTGTCATCTTTAAGCTCCCCCTAAAAGTAGTCTTAGAATGATATTAACATGTTCAGACTCTTTAGTGTAGAAGAGAATCGTATATTGAGTAAAAAAATAAAAACGCTTCCTTCTTATTTTTTTGCTCATAGAAAAAGCTTAGACATTTCACTTATTTTACAGCCCAGTTAGACACATCATGAATCAAAATGTGTCTAAGAAGGGGCGGACAAACGTAAGAGCAGCGCCTGTAGCAACAGCTTCGTTTTTGAGTTTTCCAATAAAAATAAGATTTTCTGATTCAGGAAATGCATTTTTCTCTTGAACTAAATGACGTAAATCAACTAGATCCTCTTCTGTAAAGTAGTGAAGGATCTCTCCGCCAAGGATAATTTTATTGTCCAGAAACATATGAAAGTTGTTTAAAGCGATAGCAAGTGAATTTAAATAAGTTGACCATTGTTTTATTGCTTGAATATCCCCAGATCTTAGTAAGGACATAAAAGAGTCTAGTTGTTGATTGCTCATTACCGTTAAAGTGTGCAGCGAACAAAAAACTTCTACACAGCCTTTTTTTCCACAATAACACATAGGACCTTTAGGATCGATAACAGTGTGTTCAATCGTTCCACTTCTTCTATTTGCACCGTTGTAGAGCTGCCCATCAATAATTAAGGCTCCGCCAAGGTGTTCACCAATAGAAAGAATCAATGCATCTTTTAAGGAGCTATCTTTCCATTGTTCAGCTAAAGCGACACTCTCGGCATCGTGTACGAAACGACATGGAAATTCAAAATAGTGAGAAATGACATCAATAGATAAGCCAGTGTTTTGCAAAATTGTGCCATAGATAATGTCGGTTCCTTCAGCAGAGACAAGCCCTTGAATGCCGAAACCCATTCCCAAAATATTTTTTTCATTTAACTCTTCTTTTTTTATGAATTCTGAAGTAATGGTTGCGATTCTTTGGTAATAGTCTGGGTCGTTTTGATAAGCAATCGTTCTTTTTTCTTTTGCAAAGGCTGTCCCTAATAAATCAATGGCAACGATTGTAATCGAGTCTCTGAAGATCTCGATGCCTAAAGCAATTTTAGCGAATCGATTGAGGGAATAAGCGACAGCTTTCCTTCCTCCTTTTGAAGAGAATTTGCCATCTTCTATAATAAGCGTTTTATCTAATAGTTTTTTTAAATTCTGTGTCACTGTAGGCAAACTCAAATTTGTTTGTAAAGCGATTTCTTGTTTGGACAGTTTTTCGTTCAATTGCTCCATTTGATAAATTAAATGGAAAATTTTTGAGTAATTATTTTTTTTGATAGCGCTCATTGGGAAAGTGGTCATTTTATCACTCCGTTTTATAAAAGTCGTTGGTTTAATTAGTTAAGTTGAAGATATCACTTACGTTGAAAAAAAGCAATGCAGCTGAAACGATTGACAAATAAATGTAAGCGTTATATAGTTAAATCAGTTTTATAAAACGATTTAACAAAACTATTTTATGAAAGAGGAGATAATGATGGGAATTATTGAGAAAATGAGATTAGACGGGAAAAAAGCTTATGTTACAGGAGGAGCTCGAGGAATCGGAAAAAGCATTGCGATAGCTTTAGCTGAAGCAGGAGCTGACGTAGCAATAGTGGATGTTGACATTAAAGAAGCTGAAAAGACAGCATCAGAAATTTCTGAATTAACGGCTGTAAAAACACTGGCTGTGAAAACAGATGTTACAAAGGAAGACGAAGTACAAAAAATGGTCGAAACGATTGTCAAACATTTCGGAAAAATCGATATCGCTTTCAATAATGCGGGCATTTGTTTAAACATCCCTGCAGCAGAAATGACCCTAGCTCAGTGGCAAAAAGTAATCGATATTAATTTAACAGGTGTATTTCTTACTTCACAAGCAGCCGGTAAAGTCATGCTTAAGCAAGGCGGAGGGTCTATTATTAATACAGCCTCGATGTCCGCTCACATCGTCAACTATCCGCAACCGCAAGTTTCTTATAATGCTTCAAAAGCAGCAGTTATTCAAATGAGTAAATCCTTAGCGATTGAATGGGCAAAATCTGGTGTACGCGTAAATACAATCAGTCCAGGTTATATGGGCACTGAATTAACATTGAATTCTCCAGAACTGAAACCGCTTATCCAACAATGGGAAAGCATGTCTCCATTAGGAAGAATTGGACGCCCGGAAGAATTACAAGCGATTGCTGTTTATTTAGCCGGCGATACTAGTCCATTCACAACAGGATCTGACTTTGTCATTGATGGAGCATTTACAGCTATTTAAAGGAGGATAACAATGAATTATTTAATAGGAACAGATATCGGTACTTCAGGAACTAAAAGTATTTTGATGGATACAAAAGGGAATTTGCTGGCACAAGATTTAATTGAATACGATGTATTGACTCCAAAAGCGTTATGGGCAGAACAATGGCCAGATGTCTGGTCAGAAGCAGTAAAAAAAACCATTCGTAATGTGGTGTTAAAAGCAAATGTTGATTCGAAAAATGTAAAAGGAATCGGAATCAGCGGATTGTATGGCGGATCTGGTATTCCATTAGACAAAGAAATGAAACCTGTCCGTCCATGCTTGATCTGGATGGATCGCAGAGCAACAAAAGAAACAGAATGGGTTGCTGAAACTATTGGTAAAGAGCGATTGCAAAAAATCACTGCAAATGGAGTAGATCCTTATTATGGGTTTACGAAAATGCTATGGATCAAAAATAATGAACCCGAAAATTGGGAGAAAATTGATTTATTTCTGCCGCCCAATCATTATGCTATTTATGAATTAACTGGTGAAATTGCAATTGATTATTCTTCAGCCGGAAACATTGGCGGAATTTTTGACATGAACGCTCATACATGGTCAGAAGAGTTAATGCAAGATATGGGAATACCGCTTGAAATGATGCCGCAAAGACTAGTCGATTCTACAGAAATTGTTGGCGGATTGACTTCAGAAATTGCAGCTGAATTAGGACTGGAACCGGATACTCCGGTTATCAGCGGCGGTGTAGATGCTGGAGCTGCTAATATCGGGATGGGGATTTTCGAACCAGGGGTGTATGCAGCGGCTATTGGTACATCTATGTGTGCCGCCCTAGTAGAAGAGGAAGTTATCAAAAATCAAGACTTGATCGTTTGGCCATACCCGTATAACTCTAAAAAGCTAAGTTACAATTTTAGTGGCGGAGCAACTGCCGGCGGAATTACAAAATGGTTTAGAGACAACTTTGCACAATTAGAAATGGAAGTTGAAAAAAACGGCGGAACCAACGCCTATGAACTTTTGAATAGAGGCGCAGAAAAAATCCCGGCTGGAAGCGAAGGATTAATCGTTTTACCTTATTTTATGGGAGAACGCAGTCCCGTTTGGAATCAAGATGCTAAAGGAACTATTTTTGGTCTATCGTTAGCTCATACGAAAGCGCACATTTATAGAGCCTTTATGGAAGCCGTGGCTTACTCATTAAGACATACAATTGAAAGCGTCGGGCGTGACCTCGGGGAGTACATTATTATTGCTGGTGGTGTAACCAAATCAGCCTTATGGAAACAAATTTTTGCAGATGTAACGGGTTATCCTATTGTCACGCCTATCAATGATACTGAAGCCAATTTAGGAGATGTAATGATGGCGGGCATCGCCACAGGAGAAGTAGGTATTGAAGATGTCAAGAAGTGGCAAGTGCTAAATGAAAAAATCATGCCGAATCCTGATAACAAACGTTTATACGATGAGTATTATGGACTGTATAGAAAACTTTATACGGATTTAGAAGAGGATATGAGCATTTTATCAGATTTGGCAGATCGTTACTAAGAATCGATAATAAGAAGAAAAGGAGCGATTAAAAGGAGTGAATATCGTTAATGAGAGTGTCTCCATAAATGAATACGAGTATCTTATTGAACAAATTGGCGGTAAGGAAAATATTCAAGCTTTCCATGAGGATGGGAGCAGAGTGATCATAGAGCTCGCCAACAAATTAGACGCTCAGAATCTTAAAAAGTTAAAAGAGTCGGATGGTATTCCGTCCTTTATTCAAATTAACAGCCAATTGGAATTTGTTCCAGATAAGGACTCTCCTAAAGAATTTGTGAACCTGTTAAAAACACTGAGCATAAAAACAGAACGAAAAAAGTTTTTAGATCAAGCCATTGAATTTGTTAGTTCTGTTTTCACTCCATTATTGCCTTTGTTTGCAGGTTCAGGGATCCTTAAAGGCCTTCTAATTCTTCTGATAACGTTTGGATGGATTTCTGAAACAAGCGGCACGTATATTGTTTTGTCAAGTGCTGCAAATGCGGTCTTTCAATTTCTACCGATTTTAGTGGCTTTTTCAACTGCCAGAAAGCTGAAGGTAAATCCATTTATAGCTGCTCTTTTAAGTGCAGCTTTAATGGAACCGGGAATCGTTGGTTTACTAAACGGGAATACTAGTGAAACAATTTCTTTTATTGGGCTTCCTATGGTATTAATGGAGTATTCATCGACCGTCATTCCAGCTATTTTAGCAACCAGTTTTTATGCTTTAGTTGAAAAGCAAATTAAAAAAATTGTTGGAGAGAGTTTTCAGTTAATTGTAGTTCCTTTAGTGGCGTTGACTATTGTTGTTCCTTTTACTCTAATTGTTTTTGGACCATTTGGTATCTACTTAGGAAACTTTTTAGGGTATATCGTGAACGGACTTTTGTCTTTTAACGGAATGATCAGCGGTGCGCTGATTGCAAGCGGCTGGTTAGTTTTCGTGATCTTCGGCTTACATTGGGCACTCTATCCGATTATTATTGGCAATATCGCTTCAGTAGGGTTCGATACCATTTTGCCATTAACCGGAGTAGCTAACTTTGCTTTAGCAGGAGCAACCTTAGCAGTGTTATTAAAAACTAAGAATAAGAACCGCAAATCGATTGCTACTTCTGGTTTAATGTCTTTGTTTCTGGCGGGAATTGGTGAGCCAAGTATCTACGGTGTCACACTGCCTTTGAAAAAACCCTTTATTGCTACGTGTATAGGCAGTGCTGTTGGTGGAGCAGTCGCAGGTTTCTTTCACACTAAAGCGTTGGCATTAGTTTTTGTTGGTATTCCAACTTTACCAGCTTTTTTAACAGATACCTTTATCTACTTCATTATCAGTATTTCTGTAGGTTTCCTGGTAGCCTTTTTGACAACTTGGATGATTGGCTTTGATGAAGAAATCTAATAGCAAAATCCAAATTATCAGCAATCGTTATCCAGAATCAGGGAAAAGGAAATGGAGAGATAAAAAAGGCATCTACAATAGGCAACTGAGATAATCCGGCTTGTCAGTTTTAGTGCTGAAGGCCGGATTTTTAGTACTAATTATATTTCCATTACAAGGTAGAGTAGTGCCATTCCAGTAGCTGATAATGGCATTTCCCTTTCTCTTTCTAGATAAGTCCAGTTAGTGGCAAATTCATACAGTCTATGGTAAAACGTATTTGAAAGGGAGGTTTTACGGATGGAAAAAGCATTTGATGTAATCGTTATCGGCAGCGGTGTTGGCGGAACAGCAATAGCAAACGGGTTGGCAGCAACTGGGGAAAAAGTAGCTGTCGTAGAAAACGACTTATGGGGCGGAACTTGTCCCAACCGTGGTTGTGACCCTAAAAAAGTATTGGTATCAGCTGTAGAAGCTAAAGATGCCGTCACTCAATTAGCAGGCAAAGGTTTTTCTGTTACTCCTCAAGTCAATTGGCCTGAACTAATGGCATTTAAAGAAACCTTTACTAAGCCAGTACCCAAAACAAGTCAAGAAAGTTTGCAGTCAGCTGGTGTAGAAACCTTTACTGGTAGTGCTCAGTTTACGGATGAAAAAACACTTCAAGTAAATGAGGATACACTGACGGCGGAACGTTTTGTTATTGCTGCAGGCGCTAAACCCTCTATTTTACCGATTGAAGGAAAAGAGCACTTCTTAACCAGTAATGATTTTCTATCTTTACCTGAAATGCCTGAAACTATTACTTTTGTCGGTGGAGGATATATTGCTTTTGAGTTGGCAGCTATCGCTAATGCTGCAGGAGCTAACGTTCATTTGGTTCATCACAATGGTCGTCCCCTGAAAGCTTTTGACGAAGAATATGTAAAAGAAATTGTGCATCAATTAGAAACAAAAGGCGTGACGTTTCATTTCAATATAGATATTAATAAAATCGAAAAAAAAGCCGACTCTTTCATTTTGACAGATGGTAAAGAATTTCATTTGACCAGCGATCTGGTATTTTGTTCAACCGGCCGGGTTCCAAATATAGATGAATTGAAATTAGAAAATGCCGGAGTAGCATTTGATAAAAAAGGCATCACAGTCAATGAGTATTTGCAAACCAGCAATGCTGCCATTTTTGCTTGTGGCGATGTGTTGTCGAAAACCCAGCCCAAACTGACACCCGTCTCTACTTTTGAGGGAAGTTATTTGGTTCATTATCTGACAGGCGAAGCAACAGAAAAAATTGCCTATCCAAGTATTCCGACCACAATCTTTTCCAGTCCTAAATTAGCTCAAACTGGAATGACAGCAGCACAAGCGTCTGAGCAAGAAGAGGATTATGACGTTTCTGACATTGATGCAACTTCTTGGTTCAGCTACCATCGGGTAAACGAGCCTGTTTCAAAAATCAAAATCATTACAGAACGTAAAACAGGATTATTAGTCGGAGCAACGTGTATCAACAAAAGAGCCGATGATTTGATCAACTTCTTTAGTCTGTTGATTGATCAAAAAACACCAGCAGAAGATGTAGCGCAATTGATTTTGGCTTACCCAACGATTGCTAGTGATTTAACGTCGATTTATGCTTAATTTTATTCTGTTTGAATCACACTAAACTAAAAAACCTCCAGCAACGGTTTTTAGACCGATTGTTGGAGGTTTTTAACAGAATAGGATATTATAAAAAATTAACGAAAAGAAGCTTATTTCTTCAACTGTTCACCTATTTGTTTTTTGTTTCACGGAGGATATAATAAAGGTATGAATAAGAATATTCTTCACGTATCTTTTTTGACGTAATGATAGGTGAAATAAACATAAAGCATAGAGGGTAGAGGGTTCCAATCCTTTTAAGGACCTTAAGTCATTTAAATCTCTAGCGATAAGGTCGTAAACTCTTTTGCGTGCCCTAAGTGTGAGAAATGCTATCACTTAAGGCACGCAAATTTTTTTGAATACGATAAAGGATGTCATCCCCTGCCAATTTTCGACTGAACCAATAGAATTCCTGCTATTAGCAAAAAACGACCTCTTTTTCCTGTTTTATTCAGGAGAAAGGGGCCATTTTTAACTGTCTTGGTTTAAACGGATTTTCTTTTAGTCAATTTTTAACAGCATAGCGTTTACGGCTACGATCACTGTGCTAAAGGACATGATAATGGCTCCTACTGCAGGGCTTAAGAGGATTCCCGCAAAAGCCAGCACTCCTGCTGCTAAAGGAATAGCGACGATATTGTAGCCAGCTCCCCACCATAAATTTTGAACCATCTTTTTAGAAGTATTTTTAGCTAGAGATAAGAAATGGAGAATATCTGCCGGATCGCTTTTGACCAGGATCACATCAGCTGAATCTACGGCTACATCGGTTCCGGCCCCAATCGCAACACCGACATTCGCTCTGACTAGGCTTGGAGCATCATTGACCCCATCTCCGACCATCATGACAACTAAACCGTTATTTTTGTATTCCTTAACGAGTTTTTCTTTGTCTTCAGGCAGTAATTCTGCATGGACATCATCAATTCCGAGTTGTTGAGCAACGGCAGCAGCTGCTTGCTGATTGTCGCCAGTCAACATGACCGGCTTGATGTTTTGATCTTTTAGGGCTTGGATCATGGTTTTGGCTTCAGGCTTGATTTGATCGCCTTGTGCGACTAAGCCGATATTTTTGTCATTGACTAGCAAGAAACTAACCGAATTGCCTTTAGTGGACAATTCAGAAAAAAGTTGCTGATCGTAAGAGATACCTTTTTTAGTCAGATAAGCGACGCTGACGATTTTAACCGTTTGGTGTTCAATGGTTCCTTCGATTCCCACGCCTGGTATGGTTGAAGTGTCTGTTGCTGCCGGAGTGGTTAAGTTTAATTCTTCCAATTTTTTTAGCACACCCACGGAAAGCGGGTGACTGGAGTCTTTTTCTAAAGCTCCCATATATTCCAAAACGTCATTTTCAGTATAGTCCGTTGAAAAAGATTTAAAGGCCGAGACTGCGAAATTGCCTTCTGTTAAGGTTCCAGTTTTGTCCATCATAACGACATCCACTTTTTTGGCAACTTCTAAAGCTTGTCTGTTTTTGACGAGTAATCCATTTTGAGCGCCTAAAGAAGTAGACCGGGCTGTTGCTAGCGGAATAGCTAAACCAAGGGCATGTGGACAAGCAATAATAAAGACCGTTACCATCCGTTCTAAAGCAATGTTCATATCTTTTGTAACCACGAGCCAGATAATAAAGGCTAAAATACCAACAGCTAAAGCTACATAGAAAAGCAGTTTAGCGACTTTGTCTGAAAGCGACTCTACTTTTGATTTTTCTTGTTGAGCACTGCTAACAAGTGCCATGACTTGCGACAAGTAGCCGGATTCGCCTGTTCCTGTCACATCGACGGAAATGGTTCCTGATCCGTTGATGGAACCTCCGATGACTTTGTCCTGCTCTTTTTTTGAAACATCTTTTGCTTCGCCAGTGACCATGGATTCATTAACGGTTGTTTGTCCATTAATAATGATTCCATCAGTCGGAATCTTTCCGCCGGCTTTTACAACGATTTTGTCTCCGATATGCACTTCTTTTAGAGCAACTTCAGTAGTGTTTCCTTCTTCATCAAGTACATTAGCTGTTCCGGGCAATAATTCGGCCATCTTTTGCAGAGCATTGCCCGCATTGCTAACAGCATTCATTTCAATCCAATGCCCAAGCAGCATAATTAAAATAAGCGTGGCTAGTTCCCAGAAGAAATCCATCACGTGATTTTGAGTGTGAAGGAGGTTATTCGCAATGAATGCATAAACACTGTAGAAATAAGAAACCGAGATTCCTAAGGAAATCAAGGTCATCATCGCTGGATTTTTTCCTTGAAGCTCCATCTTGGCTCCTTGTAAGAAAGGCATACCACCGTAAAAGAATAAAATAGAGGCTAAGATTAAAACGACCCAATCCGAACCATTAAATGAAAATTGAAAAGGCAAGGTAACGCCCATCATTGGCGAAAGCAAAATAATCGGAATGGCCAGAATCAAAGAAATAAAAAATTTCTGTTTTAAGTTTCCCATATGCATAGAATGGTCCATCGAACCGTGATCCATTGAGCCATGCTCCATTTTACTATGGTCCATCGCTTCGTGTTCCATCTTGGGATGATCTTGCTGGTGTTTGTCGGACATTTTAATTCCTCCTTGTAAGATTAACCTACTTATATAGTAATGACGTTTTTCGTTTACACACGTAAACGTTTGTTATCAGTAGCTTACAATGTTCAGTAATGAATGTCAAATGATTTGCAGCAGTACTGTTTTATTCTTATTTCCTCATCAAGACAATCATTTCGTGTGCATTTGCTTACGTGCAAGGTGTACAATCAAGGTGCAGACTAAACAGCGAGGGTAGGGATAATGATGAGAAGAATTATATTTGTGCGTCATGGATTAAGCGAATGGAATGCATTGAACCAATTTACCGGCTGGGTCGATGTAGATTTGAGTGATGCAGGATTGAAAGAAGCTCACGAAGCCGGGCGTAAATTAAAAGAAGCCGGGATCGAATTAGATATGGCTTTTACATCTGTTTTAAAACGGGCAATCAAAACTTGTCACATTGTTTTAGAAGAATCCGATCAGCTTTGGGTGCCGGAAATCAAAACGTGGCGCTTAAATGAACGCCATTACGGAGCGTTGCAGGGGTTAAACAAAAAAGCAACGGCGGATAAATACGGCATCGAGCAAGTTCAATTATGGCGTCGTTCTTATGATACGTTGCCGCCATTATTAAAACCAGATGACCCAAATTCAGCTTTAAACGATCGACGGTATGCGAACTTGCAAAAACGAGTGGTACCGATGGGAGAAGATTTAAAAAGCACATTAGCTCGTGTTATTCCATTTTGGGAAGATCAAATCGCACCAGCTATCTTAGAAGGGAAAACCGTTTTAGTAGCAGCACACGGCAACTCTTTACGGGCTTTAGCGAAGTACATTGAAGAAATCTCAGACGATGATATCATGGAATTAGAAATCCCGACTGGGCAACCGTTAGTATACGAATTAGATGATGAATTAGCGGTCATTAAAAAATATTATCTTTAAGCTAAAGGACTCGTGTAAAGGTGTATTCTGTCACTTTTGCACGAGCTCTTTTGTTTGGATCTATCATTTTTGATGTTGGGAAGCCAAATAAGTATATGTTTATTCTACAACTTTACAAAGAGCCTTTTTGTTTTTGATAAAAGAGAAAACTGTATTATAAAGTAACAGAATAGACGACTGTTTTTTAAAAGGTTATACTAGAATTAATCCAGTAATTTTAGTAGGCTTAATTAAATCAGGAAGGGTTGGATGCAATGAAAACCATTACGATATTAATTCCTGCCTATAATGAAGAAGCGGTCATTGTACCAATGTACGAAAGATTGAAGATAGTCTGTGCAACGTTACCCGATTACGCTTTTCAATTTTTGTTTGTTAATGACGGCAGTTCTGATGGTACTATAAACAAAATCAAACAATTCAAGCAGGTAGACCAGCGCGTTCAATATATTGATTTGTCTCGAAATTTTGGCAAAGAGATCGCGATGTTAGCGGGATTCGACCATGCCGCTGGCGATGCGACGATTATTATTGATGCTGATTTACAGCAGCCGCCAGAACTGTTCAGTGAAATGTTAGAATGGTGGGAAGCTGGTTACGATGATGTGTATGCTATACGCAAAGCGCGAGAAGGAGAAACTTGGTTTAAAAAGTGGGCTTCCAAAAAGTATTACCAGCTGTTGCAGAAAATAGCGAAAGAAAAAATTCACCCTCAAGCAGGCGATTTTCGCTTGTTGGATAAAAAGTGTGTTCAAGCGTTGATAACATTGCGCGAACAAGAGCGTTACACAAAAGGCATGTATGGCTGGATCGGTTTTAAAAAGAAAGAAATTGCTTATGTGGCTGAACCAAGAGGCGCCGGTGAAAGCAAATGGAAATTTTCCGAATTGGTCAAATTAGCTTTGGATGGGATCACTTCCTACAGTACAGTCCCTTTAAAAATCTGGTCGATTATCGGTTTTGTCATTTCGTTCTTTGCATTCGCATACTTATTATTTGAGTTAGTAAAAACGTTATTGTTTGGCATCGAAACGGCAGGATATGCTTCCATTATTGCTGGTGTTTTATTTATCGGAGGCATCCAGTTGATTTCTTTGGGAGTCATTGGCGAGTACTTAGGACGCGTATTTATTGAAACAAAAGAACGGCCCTTGTATTTTATACAAGAATATTCAGAAGAAAAAGAGGAAGAAGAAGAAGAAAAGAACCAGAAACAGTCTCACGCAGACTGATCGATCGAGTTCGCTAAAAGAATGAAAGTGGTGTTAAGTATCAATGTCAGCCTTGAAAAGATTTTATCAAAAAAATGAAGAAGTCCTCAGTTATTTAATTTTCGGTGGATTAACAACGCTAGTCAATATAATCGTGTTTTTTCTCTTTGATTCTGTTTTAGGGATTCAATATTTAATTGCAAACGCCATTTCAATTGGAGTGTCGATTCTTTTTGCATTTTTCACGAATAAAAAATTCGTATTTAAATCAGAAACGGAGACGGTTAATGCCTGGCTAAAAGAATTTCTTTTATTCTGCAGTTTCCGTTTGATCTCAGCGGGCTTTGACATGTTGAGCATGTGGCTGCTGATAGGCGGACTTCACTTAGAAGCGAATTTAGCCAAATTGGCTACACAGCTGATTGTTGTGTTATTAAACTATTTCTTTAGCAAATGGTTTATCTTTAAATAGAAAGGAATGACGCTATGTCTGTTTCCAACAAAAAAAGAGCAGCTTATCCTTTCTACTGGTATACTTTCTTATTTGCCCTTATGGTGTTAGTGATCTATGGTTATTTTTTTGTAGCACAAAAATCTTTTATCTGGGAAAGAGATGGGTTTAGCCAGCATTATTTAATTTTTAAAGAATACTTAGAAATCGTCCGTGATTTTTTACAGCAGCCATCGCTAGGTTTTAAATTATGGGATTGGAACATCGGGTTAGGGGCAGATACGATTCATTCGTACGGCTACTATGTCGTCGGGGACCCCTTTGTTTACTTAGGGTTGCTGTTTCCGGCAAGCCAAACGGAACTGGCTTTTCATGTCTTGATTCTTTTGCGTCTGTACGCTATCGGCGCAGTTTTTTTAATTTTTTGTCGAAAAATAGGAATAGCAATGCCTGGTGCACTGGTAGGATCGTTAATTTATACCTTTACTTATTACGTTATAATGAATGCCACACGCCATCCTTTCTTTCTGTTGCCGATGGTTCTGTTTCCGCTATTTTGCTTAGGGATAGAACGGATTTTACAACGTCAATCCAATACTCTTTTTATCATAGCTGTTTTTTTGGGAGCTTTTAGCAATTTTTACTTTTTTTATATGCTGACAGTATTGGTCTTTATTTACGCCTTAGTCCGTTATTTTTATATTTATGGAAAAAAAGACATAACCAAAATAGTCGGCTTTATCTGGACTGCTGTCTATTCTTATATCATTGGAGTATTGTTGTCGGGTATTTTGTTCTTTCCAGTTGTTGGAGGCTTTTTACAGTCTTCCAGAGAAGCTTCGAGCAAATTTGCCCAAGGGCTGCTAGTGTATCCGATAGAGTATTACATTGCTTTAATACGCAACCTTTTCATACCTGGAAGTTATTTATGGTCCACAATGGGCTTTTCAGCTTTCGTGATATTGTTGCTGCCGTGTCTTTTTTTGCATAAGAAAAGATATGGTTTTATCAAGATCATGCTGCTGATTTTTGGTGTTATGTTGCTGTTGCCTGCATTTGGATCAGTGATGAATGGTTTTTCTGGACCATACAATCGTTGGACTTTTGTTTTGCCTTTTTTCCTTGCGTGGGGCTCAGCACAGTTGTACAATTATCGATTTCAATTGTCCAAGCGCGACTTATCTGCTATGGCGGGTTCACTTATATTCTTTAGTTTGATTACGGGAGCTTCGGTATGGGTTACTGGTTACCGCTTTGCCTATGTGGCTCCGGTATTTTTTGCTTGGCTGATGTGGGGCGTTTTTTATATTGGCCATATTAAACAGCAAAATAGAACTTTGGGAACAATTGATAAAAAAGGCTTGTCTTTTTTATTAACTGCTTTAGTAATGGGCAATTTAGCCTATAATGCTATGGATTATTACTATCCATGGGGACAAAATACAGTATCTTCTTTACTGGATTACGGTACAGTAGATAAACTGTACACAGAGACTTTTGAGGGTGCAGAAAAACTGATCCAACCTCAAAAGGCAGAAGAAATTTACCGGATAGGAGTCACGTCTCAAGATAGAGAAGTCAAAAACCAGCTGGTTTTATTGGATAGGATGGGATTATCCTCTTATTTGTCTATTACAAATGGCGAAGTGGCAAATTTCGCTCGGAAACTGGAAAGCGGTCAATTTCAATTGATTCAACCCATTCGAAATGGTGTTGATGACCGCAGTATCATCAACCATTTCTTGAACGTACAAGCAATCGTGACAGAAGAAAAAAACGAAAAATACTTGCCTTATGGTTATCAAGTGACGGAAAAAAAATCAGGAAAAGAGCGTTCGTTTATTGTAGCTGAAACAACGTTAGCGTATCCTTTTGCTTACGCGGAAGATGTTTACTTGCCTGAATCAACCTTTGAAAAAATGAACCCGGTTGAAAAAGAAGCTTTCTTATCTTACGGTATCGTATTGGATGAGAAACAAGCACAAACGGAAGGGTTAAGCTTATTTGATAAAGAAACCGAATCGAAAAAATTAACCATTGATATTTTTTCAGAAGATGAAAACAAACTAACCATCGAAAACCAAACCATTAAAGTCCATGGTACATCTGGAAAATTGACGATTAAACTAAAAAATAAAAATGAAATGGAACAGTCAGCCATTTATGTTTACTTAGAGGGATTGCATTTTGAACCGGTTAAAAGCCAGGGTTGGAAGCGAGATCCCATCAATTATACAGCTGTGATGAAGATGGGGAAACAGCGGAAAAGCATTTACCAATCGGATCTATTAAGTTTCAGTGCCTACATGCCGCGAGACAAAATGCTGTTTCACTTAGGGTATCAATCAGAGGCAGCGGCTAGTGATACGATAAGTTTGCAGTTTGATCGGGAAGGGAGTTACACTGTTTCTGACATCAATGTGCTAGCTCTGCCCTTAAATCAGGACTATCAAGAAAGAGTAAGACAGAAACAGAAACAAGCTTTAGAAATCACGGCATTTACCAATCAGAAAGTTAGCGGGACGATCGAGCAAGAAAAAGCTAGTATCTTAACAACGACCATTCCTTATACGAGCGGCTGGCAAGCTGAAGTGAATGGAAAGGCTATCGAAACCTTGCGAGTCAATGAAGGATTCGTAGGGATTCCCTTAGAGGCGGGAAAATCAAAAATAGTCCTAACGTATCAGACGCCTCTATTGAAAGCTGGAATAGCCGCCAGTTCCTTAGGTGTTCTTTTATTAGCAGCAAATCAAATCATTCATCGGAAAAAAAGGAACGACCATTAAAAAAGCCCTCGAACCGCAATCTAAAAGATTGCGAGTCGAGAGCTTTTTTTGCTTAAATCAATCAGACGATTGTTTGTTCGATTGCTGCTGTTAATTGGATACTGACACCATAATGATCTGAGATGACCGGGTTGTTTTTGCCATCAAAAAAGACTTTTGAGGTATCAACTCCAATCGGATGATTCGTAAATATGAAATCGATTCTTAATTTATCATTGTTTTCAGCCCATCCGTCAATATTTTTTTCGACAGTGTGGCCTTTATCTCGTTTCATAGCTAGATGGAAAGTATCAAACCATTCTTTGGTTACCAATTCATAACCTTCGTTAGTCGCTTGCGCCGGATTATTGAAATCTCCCATTAAATAAATTGGTCCGGATAACGTTTGGAAAACAGCTGTACACACTGCCCATTGTTCTTTGAATGAATCGTCTTTATCTGTCCACCAGCCTAAATGGAGGTTAAAATACCAACTGTCTTCAATTTGAACGCCCAACACAGGACGCGTTTTATAATTCTCATAAGCTTTGCTTTTGGAAGCGTAAAAGGTTTTGATCTCTTGGATCGGATGAAGGCTCAAAAATGCTAAACCTTCATCATAAATATCGTAACCAATATGAGCCGGCAGCCAGGTCCAAGCATACCGCAACCCGGCTTGTTCCAATTTTTGCTGCACGAGGAAAGCAAAATTGTTTCGTTTGATTTGAATAGTAGGATCAGCAGCTTGATAAGCAAACTGATCCGATACATCTATAACGGATTCAGCAATGGATTGGTTTACTTCTTGGAAAGCAATCACATCAAATTGATTGGTTAGTATGGTTTCGACAAGCGTATCTAATTTATCATACGGCTGTTCTTCTAACCAGCTGTGAGTGTTTAAAGTCAATAATTTCAACTGTTTATTCTCCTAAAGCATCCAGGATATCTGATTTCAAAACGTCCGCTTTCGGACCATAGACAGCTTGGATACCGTTATTTTTTTTGATCAACCCTAAAGCGCCTAATTTTTTCCAAGCAGATTCATCGCCGACGATTGCCGGGTCTTTTACTGTGACCCGTAAACGAGTCATACAAGCATCGACATCAGAAATGTTTGTCGGGCCTCCCAAAAGAGTGATGATGTCTTGAACCTGTGCACTTGCTGCTGGAACGGTTTTTCCTGTTGAAACAGCAGCTGAATCAGTGGTGTCTTCAGTCGAAGATTCATCAATATAGTTGCCTAAACGACCAGGTGTGGCAATTTTGAAACGGCCGATCAAGTAATAAGAAACAAAATAAGCAAGTCCAAAGAAAACGATACTGCTAAGGACAAAGTTGATGACATCCCATGTTAGGCCAGCATTGACCGACATTGGAACACGAGTTAGGAATTCCAAGTTTCCAAACGAATGAACACGTAATGGAATAAGGTCAGCTAAAGCAAAAGACATTCCTTGAAGCACTGCGTAAACAACGTATAAGAGAGGTGCTGCAAACATAAACATGAATTCAAGCGGTTCAGTAACACCGGTTAAGAAGACCGCAATAGCTGCTGAGAAAAAGATGGATTTGTATTTTTTGCGTTTATCAGCATCTGTTCGGCGGTACATAGCCAAAGCTACACCCATTAATGTTCCGCTGGCACCAATCATTTGTCCAACTTTGAAACGGGCTGGGATAATAGACGTTAATAAATCTTTATAAGCAGTCATATCGCCGCCATTTTTCAAATTGACTAAATCGCTTACCCAAGCCAACCACAATGGGTCTTGACCAAATACTTGAGAGCCTGCGTTTGCACCCGTCAAAATCGTATATGTTCCGCCAAGAGCTGTATAGTTCACCGGAATGGTCAACATATGATGCAGACCAAAAGGCAGCAAGAGGCGTTCTAGCGTTCCGTAAACGAATGGTGCTAAAACAGGAGCGGTATCAGCAGAAGTTGCGATCCATTGACCAAAATTATTGATCCCTGTTTGAACGACTGGCCAAACAAGAGCTAAGCCGATAGAAACGATCACAGACCATAGGATGACTACGAAAGGAACAAAGCGTTTTCCATTAAAAAAGGAAAGAGCTTCCGGCAATTTCCGGTAGTTGTAGTATTTGTTAAAAACGATAGCTCCCACAAAACCTGAAATGATCCCTACAAAAACGCCCATGTTTAAAGCAGGAGCGCCAAGGACAGACGTGAAGTAGCCGTCGACTAAAATTTCTGAACCAAATAATGTTTTGGTTGTAGCGCCTTCAGTAACCAGCATTTCTGCCGAGATACCAAAAAGAGAACCGGTAGTGACATTGATTAAAATAAAAGCTAACAATGCTGCAAAAGCTCCGCCGGCCCGTTCTTTAGCCCAAGAGCCTCCAATAGCAGCGGCAAAAAGAATATGCAAATTCCCAATGACACCCCAACCTAAACTTTCCATCACATTTCCTATGACGGCTAATAATTGAATATCGCCTCCGAACATGACGATCATTTTACCGATACTAATCATTAAACCTGCAGCAGGCATAACAGCAATAACGACCATTAAAGCCTTTCCAAGTTTTTGCCAAAAATCAAATGAAAACATTTTTTTCATTTTTGTTCATCTCCTCAAATAGAATAAATAATGCAAACGATTGCTTTAATTATAAGCACTAAAAAATAAAGTTGCAAGCGATTTCCGGAGAAGCGAATGAAATGTTAAAGTTGTTACCGGTAACAGATTATCTCATTAATTCGCCATTTTTGAAAGTTTTCTCTATAGTACTCTAGGGTAGTTAGAGATGGAATTTGAATTGAAATGAAATTGACAACGCAATCGTTTGCGTTTATGATTGCGGTAGAACATTAAAAAGTCTGCTGTACAGTTTAAGGTATATGAATAAAGCAGTTTGAGGAGGAAGAAAATGGAAAACAAACGATTATTTGAATTAGACGAATGGAAAATCAAAACACAAACTTTGGATAAAGAACAAAGACGGTTACAAGAAAGTTTGACCAGTATTGGAAACGGTTATATGGGGATGCGAGGGAACTTTGAAGAGCGCTATTCAGGAGATCATCATCAAGGCAGCTACTTAGCTGGTGTTTGGTATCCAGATAAAACGCGTGTCGGCTGGTGGAAGAACGGTTATCCCGATTACTTTGGCAAAGTCATCAATTCCATGAACTTTATCCAATTGGATTTGTTTATAGATGGAGAGCCAGTAGATCTATATAGCGACACCATTCATGAATTTGAAATGGAGCTTGATATGCAGACAGGAATTTTATCGCGTCGTTACATCGTTGAGAAGAACGGAAAGCAAGTACAAGTTGAAGTTGAACGATTTGTCAGTCTGGCTCAAAAAGAATTGTGTGCGATTCGAATGAATGTGACGAGTTTGAATGAAGCTGTTGACGTACGTTTTGTGCCAGGTCTAGACGGAAACGTGACAAATGAAGATTCAAATTACGAAGAAAAATTCTGGCTGCCGGTAACGGCAATGAAAAACACGTTGATTGTTGAAACAAAACCAAATGATTTTGGGATCGAGCAGTTTACAGTAGCTGCCACGATGTTAAATCGTACCTTTGGCGTTGAAAAAATCTGCGATACTGTATCGGACATGTGCGTCAATGAGGAATTTGTTGGAAAACTAGCAGCAGGCGAACAAGCGTCTATTGAAAAGCTGATCATTTTGACGACTTCACGGGATAGTTCAAAAGAAGAAGTAGGAACACGCAGCCAGGCGATGAGTGCTGGTTTGGATTCTATCTCTTTTGCAGAATTGAGAAAACAGCACGCTGACTTATGGCAAGAGCGTTGGGCGAAAGCGGATGTGGTCATTGGAGGCGATAGTGCTGCGCAACAAGGGATTCGCTACAATCTATTCCAATTATTTTCAACTTACTATGGTGAAGATGAGCGTTTAAACATTGGTCCGAAAGGCTTTACAGGCGAAAAATATGGTGGAGCAACGTACTGGGATACAGAAGCGTATGCTGTCCCATTGTACTTAGCGTTGACCGATCAACAAGTGACTAAAAATTTACTGACTTATCGCCACAATCAATTGCCGCAAGCTGAACACAACGCGCGCCAACAAGGATTAAACGGAGCACTTTACCCAATGGTAACGTTCACTGGAGTTGAATGCCACAACGAATGGGAAATCACATTCGAGGAAATTCACCGCAATGGAGCGATGGCTTATGCTATTTACAATTATACAAATTATACCGGCGATGAAAGTTACTTGGTAGATAAAGGGCTGGATGTTTTGGTTGGAATCAGCCGGTTCTGGGCAGACCGTGTCCACTATCACCAAGGAAAAGATCAATATATGATGCATGGAGTTACCGGTCCCAATGAGTATGAAAATAATGTCAATAACAATTGGTACACGAACACGATCGCGGTTTGGACACTGAACTACACATTGACAGCTTTAAAAAAAGCACCAAACAAAAAAGAGGCCTTAAATGTAACGAAAGCTGAAGTAAAAGAATGGAAAGCCATTATTGAAAAAATGTATTATCCGTATGATGCTGAAAAAGGTGTCTTTATCCAGCACGATACTTTTATGGACAAAGAATTGCGTCCGGTTACTGAGCTCGCTCCAAGCGAATTGCCTTTGAGTCAAAATTGGTCGTGGGATAAAATCTTACGGTCGCCTTTTATCAAACAAGCCGATGTTTTGCAAGGGATTTATTTCTTTAAAGAAGAATTTTCTCAAGAAGAAAAACAACGGAATTTTGATTTCTATGAACCGATGACCGTTCATGAATCGAGTCTTTCACCAAGTATCCATGCGATTTTGGCAGCCGATTTACACCGAATGGACAAAGCGGTTGAATTGTATGGCCGCACAGCTCGATTGGATCTAGACAACTACAATAACGATACGGAAGATGGGCTGCACATTACATCAATGACCGGCAGCTGGTTAACGATCGTAGAGGGCTTTGCTGGTATGCGCACAGCGAATGAAACATTAGCGTTTGCTCCATTATTGCCGACAAACTGGACTCATTATGAATTTCATATCAATTACCGGGGGCGTTTATTGAAAATCACAGTGACCCAAACTGCTACAACGATTGAATTAGTGACCGGTGCTCCGTTAGAGATGAAAATCTACGAAGAAACTATTTTGTTGACCAGCCAATACAGTTGTGCAACAAAAGCTGCAAAAGTAGCAGTACAGTAGGATAGGAAGGCGGAGAAAAGATGAAAGCTGTATTATTTGATTTAGACGGTATCTTGACAGACACAGCCGATTACCATTATCAAGCATGGAAGAAGCTAGGTGCAGAATTAGGAATTGAATTAGATGAAGCCTTTAATGAACAACTGAAAGGCATCAGCCGTACAGAGTCTTTAGCTTTGATCTTAGCTAAAGGCGGTTTGGAAGCACAGTTTACGGTTGCAGAAAAAGAGGCATTGGCAACGAAGAAAAATGAGGTCTACAAAAAAATGATCGAGCAAATGTCTGCTAAAGATATCTTGCCCGGAATCAAAACTCTATTATATGAACTAAAAGAAAAAGGCGTTTTGTTGGGATTGGCTTCAGCGAGCCAAAACGGTCCCGTTATTTTAGAAAAGTTAGGACTAGAAGAATTATTTGATACGATCGTGGATCCGGCTAAATTATCCGCTGGAAAACCTCACCCGGAAATATTTGAAACAGGGGCTGAGCAATTGAATGTGTCGGTTCAAGAATGCATCGGAATCGAAGATGCAGCGGCAGGAGTTCAATCCATCAATAGTGCCGGTATGGCAGCAATAGCTGTTGGAGATGAAACAACGTTGGGGGCGGCTGCTAAAGTCGTTGCCTCGACGAATGAGTTGACTGTGGATTTGTTGACCGCTGTCTGGGCTGAGTCTGTTGGAGTTCACTAAACGACGATTCGGTTGGATAGGCGATCAAGAAATAACAGAATACCAGCTGACAACTACTAAAGGGGCCATTTTTCGGTGTTTAAATTACGGAGCGGTCGTGACCGGTATTGAAGTGCCCGATCGAAATGGAAACTATGAAAACGTCGTGTTAGGTTTTGACACACTCGAAGAGTACATTCAGGACTCACCTTATTTTGGTGCGCTAGTCGGGCGTGTAGCTGGACGGATCAAAAATGGCACATGGGGACCGCATCAATTGACTCAAAATGAAGGACCGCATCATATTCATGGAGGACAATCCAATTTCAGTCAAATTGTATGGGATGCTGAAGTGAATGAAACTGCTGACTTTATCGATATTAATTTTACTCATACGAGTCCAGCAGGAGACAACGGGTATCCCGGAAATTTAACGGTAAAAGTAACTTATCGATGGACTGAAAATGCCGTTTGGGATATGGTCATTCAAGCAGAAACGGATACAAAGACATTGTTTAACCCAACGAATCATACGTATTTCAACTTGAGCGGGACAGTAAAACGAACTATTTTAGACCATAAACTACAAATTTCCAGTGATGTTTATGCTGAAGTTGGTACTGACAAATGTCCAACGGGAAGGTTGTACCCAGTTGATGGAACACCTTATGATTTCCGGAAGCCTATTTTTATGCGCGAAGCATTTAAAAAACAGCCTGCTGGTTATGATACACCCTTTAAGTTGACGACAGGAGACATACGGCTTAGCGAACCGGAAAGCGGCCGGAAAGTAGCGATTCGTACGACTCGAGAAGCAGTCGTTGTTTTCTCAACAACAGGAATGGATGAAGACTATCTGGTGATGGGCAAAAAAATGTGCAGTCATCTGGGAATTGCTTTAGAAACCCAAGAGCTGCCGGATGCTGTTCATCATCCTCATTTTCAATCGATCGTTCTGAAACCCGGGGAACGGTACTTTTCACAAACAACCTATCATTTTTCTGCTTGAAAAGGCTTGCCAGTCACTAGTTTCTAACTTATGATAAGAGAAAGAAACAAAGACAATAGAGGTTGAAGGAGTGAGCAGATGGCGATCACGATTAAAGATGTTGCAAAAAAAGCAGGTGTGGCGACTTCAACTGTTTCTCGAACGATTCAAGATCATCCCAGTATTAGCGAAAAAACGAAAAAAAAAGTTCGCTTAATAATGAAAGAACTTGGGTATCAACCTAATTTGGCAGCACGAGGCTTGGTAAATAAAAATACTCGAACGATTGGAGTTGTTTTGCCTGTATCTGACGGAGCGGCCTTTCAAAATCCTTTCTTCTTAGAAATGATCCGCGGCATCAGCAAGACCTGTAATGAGAAGAAATACATGGTGGCGATCGCTTCAGGAACAACGGAAGAAGAATTACTGGAAAGTATCCGAATGATGGCAAAAGGCGGTCGGGCAGACGGTTTTATCGTCTTGTATTCTAAAAAAGAAGACCAAGTGATCGATTATCTGCACCAAGAGAATTTGCATTACGCCATTATTGGAAAACCGTATCAGTATGAAAATGAAATCTTATATGTTGATAACGATAACCAACTAGCAGGAAAAGATGCAGCAAATTATTTGATTGGATTAAATCATCAAAAAATTGCTTATATTTGCAGCGATATAGATGAAATGGTTACAGCTGAACGGCTATCTGGTTACCAACAGGCCCTTTCGGCAGCGAATATAGTCAATGACCCAACTTATATTGTGGCAGAAGCTTTTAAAGACACAGAGCATAAGCAGCAGCTGGCTTCGTTATTTCTGGCTGACGAACACCCAACAGCAGTAGTGGCGAGCGATGATATAGTAGCCATGAGTCTGACACATTTATTGAAAGATATCGGATTATCAGTTCCAAATGATATTTCAATCATCAGTTTCAATAATTCTATTTTTGCCGAAATGATCCAACCAGCCTTAACTTCTATCGATGTCCATATCGACTACTTGAGCAGTCAAGTAGTGGAGAAATTGGTTGAATTCATTGAAGGCAGACAAACAATAGCGATGAAAGTTATCTTGCCGCATAAAATCATTGAACGAGATTCGTGCAAAAGCAGAATAGACTAAGTTCTAACATTTCCATCAAAGAACATTCTTATCCAAAAGAATGTTCTTTTTTCTATCCTGAATGAACAACTAACGGTATACTAATGAAACAGGGTTCTTTGTCAAATCATGTTGGTAATTATTAAGGGAGTGAACTATCCTCCGGAATTTACGTGTTTGCTTGTAAAAAGGCATGGGACTCGCCTGGATCCTCTTAGGGTCTCCAGGATTTCAAGCCTCAAACGAAGCGTAAACGCTTCGTAATTCGCATTGAATCCTCTACATGGCTACAAGCAAACCCTATCCCTCTGAAAATTTCAAAATTGTAGAATAGGAATACATTTATTTGGCTGATCCATGCCAAAAAGGATAGAACTTGAAAAAGATGCATAAGGAGGAAAAGAAAATGAGCCATGGGCCAAAACGAATAAAAATTGGGATGAGCTTGCTTTTCTTAGCGTTATTCTTAATGAGTTGTTCCAAACCGTTAGAGAAAACCCCATTGGACGATAAACAAATTAATCAACGGGCAGGTGTGAGCATGTCTGCCGAGCAGGAGGCTTATCCTGTTGGAACGGATCAGATAACCGTTTTACTAAAAAATAAGTCTGTGGAAGACTATTATTACGGAAAAGCTTTTTCGCTTGAAAAAGAAGTGGACGATCAATGGTTCGTGGTGCCATTTGAAGAAGACGTTGCTTTTATCGAAATTGCCATTCTTTTAGAATCAGGAGAAGAAACAACGGAATCGATTGATTTGTCTTTATTTAAAGGGAAACTTGCAGCTGGAAAGTACCGAGTGCTTAAAGAAATTGCTGGAGAAACCTTAACAGCAGAATTTTTGATTGAAGACAATTAATTAAGTAGAAAAAGCGAAAGAAAGCAGAGGATCAAAAGATGATAACGTTTAGCCAGATTGACCATCCCGGCCGATTAGTAAAAGAGTGTGACTTATACCAGCATTTCCATAATCGACAAGCTCGGTTTATGTACGATTATAATTTTATTCGTTTTAAAAAAATGCCGACAGTACAAGAGTTTAAAGCGATTGAAGATCAGTTTAAACAGTTTCATGCAGAACGAAAGCAAGAATTTATTAAGTTCTATTGGCCTGAAAACGAGCCTTTCCCAACAGATCTTGAACATTATTTACAGCAAGAGAATTATGAACAAGGCGTCCTTGAATTGTTTTTATTAGAACCGCAAGACTTTAAAGCTGGAAAGTTGAATTCAGCGGTAACGGTTGAATTTGTTGATGACGGTACTTTTGGCGATTACTTGCAGCTTCAATACCAGCAAGATATTGAAATCAGCACCGCTTTTGCTTCTCAAAAAAGCCAATTGCATCGGACGCGTTTTGAATCTAAAACGACGAAACAAGTTATCGCTTATTTGAAAGGCGAACCTGTAGGAGCCGTTGATTTGATAGAGGGTGCAGCAACCATTGAAATAGACAATTTTTTCGTTAAAACACACTATCAAAAACAAGGCGTAGGAACAAAAATACAACAATTTGTGATGCAGCAGGCAGAGGGAAAAACGGTTGTTTTAGTAGCTGATGCGGAAGACACACCAAGAGAAATGTACCTTAAACAAAACTACCAATACAATGGGTTTCAATTAGAGTCTTTAAAAGATTTTACGCAAACTAAAAAATAATCAGTTTAAAGCAAAAAGCTCTCTTTTTTAGAGAGCTTTTTGCTTTAATTGTCTTTTATTGTACGTATTCCGACAATCGTACTCACATCAGTTAAGTTTTCCACGATAGCAGTAGTAGTCAATTCATCGGGCAGACTGAGCGTGTATACCATTAAATAGACGTTTTTATCTTCTTTATGGGAATCGACGGAATAATCTAAATCCATTATGCTGACTTTGTTTTGATCAAAATAGTCTTTGATTTTTTTTTCGGTCTCTTGGCGTTTGAAATAACGGATTTCGATTTTTTTGAAGTCTTGCACGCGAAACAACTTTCTGATCAATCGTAAAACCAATAACATGATGATGCATCCTGTAAAAGCAATAAAATAATACCCC
Organism: Carnobacterium sp. CP1; assembly: GCF_001483965.1. NCBI lineage: Bacteria > Bacillati > Bacillota > Bacilli > Lactobacillales > Carnobacteriaceae > Carnobacterium > Carnobacterium antarcticum. The sequence continues at coordinate 1,291,969 of NZ_CP010796.1, read as the reverse complement.
ATTCCAACAGCGATTCCCAAGCTGGCAATCGCCCAAATGGAAGCGGCCGTTGTTAAACCGGTCACACTTTTCTTGGTAACGATAATCGTTCCGGCTCCTAAGAAGCCAATACCGCTGACGATCTGAGCGGTCATACGAGTGAGATCGGTATTTAAAATTTGAAGCAGATCCGGATTTTCTAAAGCCATTTTGACTGTTGTATACGTTGCTTGCGTTTGAATTAAAGCGAAGAGCGTGGAACCTACACAAACTAAAATATGCGTTCGAAGGCCCGCATGATGGCCCTTGGTTTCTCGTTCATAACCAATAGCACTTCCAAAAAGAATAGAAGCAAGCAATCGGCCGATAACTTCAAAATGATCTAATTCGAACATCGCTGTACACCGACCTTTCAAAATCGTTAAAGGATTTATTGGGTTGTCATTACTAAAGAATGAGTGGTTATGCTTTCATTATAAGTGGAAGAAAAAATTAGCACCAGTAAAAACGCTTTTTAAGGTGTCGGAAACCAATCGAAAAAGCGTAAAAGCAGTTTCTGAAATCATTCAGCTGCATAGATTTTGGCCGTTTTTGAAAAATCACCCATGTGTGAATAAAGAGTTTCTCGTAATGCAGCTAAACTATAGCGGATCAATCGTTTATTTCGAACGACTGCCTCGCCATTGATAAAGACATCTCTCACATTGCTCGCATTAGCGGAATACACTAGAACAGCATACGGATCAAACAACGGGAACATATTGACCGAATCAGTTTCAACTAAAACCAAATCGGCTTTTTTGCCAGGTTCCAATGAACCAACTGTATCATCCAATTTTAAAGCCCGTGCACCGCCCATGGTTGCTAAATCGACGATCTCTGCTGCCGGAAATGCCCCTCGATCTTTTAAGGTCGTTTTATGGAAATTTGCAAACAATTTCATTTGGGTAAACAAATCTAATGTGTTGCCGCTGCTGGGCCCATCTGTGCCAAGTCCAACACGAATGTTATGAGCCAACATGTCGTGGATGCGAGCAACTCCTTTAGCTGACTTTGTATTAGCTCCAATGCAATGGGCTACTGCAACATCAAATTTTTCCAACAATTCGATATCCAGATCCGTTAGATGAATACAATGAGCAGCAATCAAACGGCTATTTTCTTTTAAGAAACCGATGCTTTCAAGAAATTCTACAGGAGTCGTTTTATAGTGTTCGTTAAAATACTGCATTTCATAATCCATTTCACTCAAGTGCATTGTGATAGGAACATTGTATTTTTCAGAGAGACGGCAAGCTTCTAATAAAGCTTCTGGGCTATTTGTATTAGGGGCATGAGGTGCAATGGCTGGTGTGATCAATTTATGGTTCAACCATTTAGGAATAAATTCTTCCGCAACTTTTAGCCCGCCATAAACTTCAGTTGTATCGCATGTTTCGAAGTCAATAACGGTTTCGCCTAATAGTGCTCGGGAGCCCATTTCATCTGTCGCTACAGCCAGTTCGTTTTCAAAATAATACATATCCATAAAAGTAGTGACACCGGCTAACTGCATTTCCGCAATAGCGTATTTAGCACTATGGTAGGCTAACTCTTTGGTCATGCAGGCTTTTTCTAAAGGAAAGAGAAAGCGGCGCAAACGGTCAGGGGAATCGTCGCCTAATGAACGAAAAGGGATCATCCCAATATGAGTATGGCTATTGATCATTCCTGGCATAGCGATGGCGTGTCCACCTTCAATGATTTTATCGTAAGCTGCTTCTTTAGTTAAATCTTGCATTGAACCTACTGCTAGAATCTGATCGTCTTCTAAGAGAACGTAGCCGTTTTTGTACACGTCTTTTTTGTTGTTCATGGTTAAGACATAAACGTCTTTAATAAGTGTCTTCATTATTTAACCCTCCATTAATGGTATCAATTCTTGGGTTCGTACATCCATCATACCCACGTCTGTAATTTTAATATTTGGTGAAACGGGTAAGGAAAGGGTAGAAAAGGACATAATTTCATTAGCATTTTTGTATCCTAAAGCAACCATCCCTTGCCGTACTTCTTTTAATTGGCGGCCTAATTCTTGAATAGGCTTATCGCTTAAGATACCGCCGATAGGCAACGGGCAGGATCCACTCACTTGTTTGTCTTGGATGACCACATAACCGCCTTCCATTTCTAATAACTGGTGTTGAGCAAGCATCATATCTTCAGCGGCCGTCCCCATAACCATCAAATTATGATGGTCATGAGCCCAAGTGGTAGCAATGGCTCCTTTTTTGCTAATCGTATTCTCTACTAGAGCGTAAGCGATATTCCCATTTTTCCCATAGCGCTCCATGACCATTAATAAAGCCAGTCCGCTTGTTTCCCAATCCAAGTATCCGTCTTTAACAGGAATTTCGCGTTGAACATGTTCTGTAAACGTACTGGTTTCCTGAATGCGGATCACATTGCATAATACAGCATCGGAAGTTGAATTTACTGGTATTTTGAAGTCTTCCAGCGTTGTTTTTTTACAATGTAGTGAATGATAAAAGTTTTCAGGAAATTGCGGTTTTATTTCAGGATAGCCTATTTGTTCTCCTTTAGTATGGACTAATTTTCCTGCTTTGTAGACCGCCGAAATATCCAGAGACTTAACATCGTCCAACAAAATAAAGTCGGCGATAAAGCCAGAGGCAATAGCTCCGCGATCTTGGAATCCCATTCTTCTAGCTGGCGTATAGGTACTCGTATAAATTGCTTGTTCGACGGGCATGCCACATTCAATAGCCAGCTTAACATTTGCGTTTAAGTGACCTTCCAGTAAATCATCAGCCATAATGTCATCTGTAATAATAGCTAGGTACTCATAAAAGTTGTACTTGGCAATCAACGCTAGATTTTCTTTAGTGAGCGACTTCTTTTGCAATTCAATAAACATCCCCGAGCTGATTTTTTCATAAATCGATTCAGGGGTTTGGTGAGTGTGGTCGGCTGTGATGCCTGTAAACATAAACTTAGCCAAATCGATTCCTGATACTCTAGGAATATGACCTTCAAGAGGAAGGAAAGGTTTTAAAGTCTGGGTTTCACGCAATATTTGTCGAATCAGAGAGTCGGGTTCGCTGGTGATGCCTTTAAAATTCATGGCTTCCCCCAGAGCGATCACTCGCGGGTCAGCAAGCAGTTCGCGAACTTCTTCAATACCAATAGTGCCGCCGGTTGTTTCTAGTTTGGAAGTAGTTGAAGGAACAGAAGAAGGAATGGCATAAAAGATATCCATTTCTGTTTCTTCAGCAAGGAAAGCTTGGATCCCTTTGATTCCGAACACATTAGCGATTTCATGCGAATCAGCAACAATAGTCGTTACGCCATGTGTCAAGCCAACTTTCGAAAAAATTGAAGGAGGAATCATTGAACTTTCAATATGCAAATGAATATCGATTAGGCCAGGAATCATTGTTTTTCCTTTAGCATCTAGTTGTTCGAGAAAATCAAAATCCATTTCAGAAACTGGACTCAAATAAAAAAACTTACCATCTTGAATAGCAACATTTTTAAGTTCAAATGTTTTTAAAAAGGTATTGAATACATTGGCATTAGTTATCAGTAAATCAATCGTCATGGATAACAAGTCTCCATTCTAAGCGTTTTTTTGCTTTAGTTTACAATAGTTTTAAAGGAGAAAAAAAGATAACCCTGCAAAAGATTATCTTTTTAATCCTTATTGATTTAGTGTGTGGTTCCATTCACTGATCCAGTCTGCTAGATTAGCATTAACGAAATCAAAATTGAGGGATGTTGTGCGCTCAGCAACTTCACCATATGTTTTGTGTTGAGCTGTTTCTTCATCTAAGACAACAGAAGTATTCGTAGGAGCTTCGTTTAGCGACTCAGCTGTTTTTTCTTGCAACTCTTGGCTAATTCTCCAGTTGATAAACTCATAAGCCAATTCTTTGTTTTTCGAGTTAGTATTCACGTTGATCGTATTGTAGTTAGCGTACGTACCGGATTCTGGAAAAACATATTGAACAGTTGGATTCGCTTGAGAAATCAGCGGGTAAGCAAAGTCTCCGACTACTGCCGCTACAATTTCACCAGATTGGAATAAATTCGCTAAATCGGAAGACTTGCTATACGTTTTTAAAACATTCGGTGCTAATTCAGTTAAGCCTTTAAAAGCTCCTTTGCCTTTATCTGTTTCAATGTCTGCTTTTTTGTAATCATTTGCTACATACATCATGGCGGGTCCATAAGTAGTCGTGATATCTGGAATAGATATTTTTCCTGCTAGTGAAGGGTCCCATAAATCTGACCAATTCTCGATTTTCATACCAGCTGCTTCTTCATTGTAAATGATGCCGATACTATTGACGGTCGTTGCCGGACCAGAACCATCTGCCGATAGTTCTTTTGCCTTTTCACTTAATTCGTCCATATTTGGAACTTTTTCAGCATCGATTTCAGCAAACAGCCCTTTTTCATAGCCTTTAGCAGCATTGGATTGCGACAATTCGATTACATCTACTGTTGAATTCGGATTGTTTTCAAATTTTGTATACCGCTCTGAGCTGGTTCCAGTTTCCATAACGATTTTTACGTCGTGTGCTTCTTCAAAAGGTTTTATAATATCGGCTTCAATAATATCTTCGCTTAAAGCAAATGTTGAGACTACCAATTCTTTTGATTTGTTATCTGCGCTCTCGTTGTTGCTGCAAGCAGCCAGCAAACCTACACTCAAAAACGTTAACCCTACTAAACTCCATTTTTTCTTCATGATCAATTGAACTCCTTTTGTTTTTTTTAGTTAGACCAGTATCAATTTGTCTTCAGGTATGTGAAGCAGCAGAGTGTCTCCTGCTTGATAAGGAATGGTATGTGTGCCATTCACTAATAACTTTCCGAATGCTGTTTCAACTTCATATTGGTAGCTTTTTCCTAAAAAGGTTCGAACTAAAACTGTGCCGAGGACCGTATTTTCCGGCGGATGGTTTTGCGTAGGCAAAATGCCAATGTCTTCAGGTCGAATCGTGCCGGTTTGTTTGTTTTTTTCCCATTGGCGAGAGCTGTGAAAAAGACTGCCGTCATTGGTTGTATAAGTTTGACCATCGTATTTATGTAAATCAAAGAAATTTTCAAACCCAATAAAGCGTGCGACAAATTCAGATTTTGGATGGTTGTAAATAACTTCTGGTGTATCGTATTGCTCGATGACGCCTTTATTCATGACAGCCACTTTATCAGAAATCGAAAAACATTCTTCTTGATCATGAGTAACGAAAACCGTTGTGATCCCTAATTGTCGCTGAATGCGTTTGATCTCGATGCGCATGTTGATTCGTAATTTAGCATCTAAATTGCTTAAGGGCTCATCCAGCAACAATAGTTTTGGTTCGATAACGAGAGCACGAGCCAAGGCAACACGTTGTCTTTGGCCGCCCGATAATTGTTTGGGGTAACGGTCGGAAAGCTCTGCTAAGCCGGTTACTTCTAACATGTCCATTACTTTTTGTTCAATAACGGCTTTTTTTTCTTTCCGCAGTTTTAAACCGAAACCAACATTTTCTTTAATCGTAAGGTGTGGAAAAAGAGCATAACTTTGAAAAACCATGCCAAAATTCCTTTTATGAACAGGAACTTTAGTCAATTCAGCCTGATCAACAATGAAACTGCCATCATTAGGCTCGATTAATCCGGCGATAACCCGAAGAGTTGTTGTTTTACCACATCCTGAAGGCCCCAAAAGAGAAACCAGTTCTCCTTTTTCCAAAGAAAGGTTTAAATCTTTTAAAATATTGTCTTTTCCATCGTAACTAACCCGAATATCTTTTAATTCAACGAATGACATCGTTTTATGATTCCTCCTTATTAAATACAAATAAACTTTTTGACGAATTTTATAGGGTTTAGGTAACGCTCGCAAGACCTAATGTCTTTTCAATCAAATACATCAACAAAATCGTGCCGATCATTAAAAGAACAGATAAAGCCGAAACAGTTGGATCGTAGTTGTATTCAATATAATTCATTAAAGACGTCGGTAATGTAGAGATTCCTGGACCTGACAAAAACTGAGAAACTGGAATGTTGTTAAAAGAGTTAATGAAAGCTAACATGAAGGAAGCGAAAATACCTGAAGTAATATTCGGCAACACGATTTTGATAAATGCAGTGATTTTAGTACAGCCTAATGTCCATGCTACTTCTTCGATAGAAAAATCTAGCTGTTCCAAACTGCCTCCCACTACACGGATAATATAAGGCAAACTGATCAGGAAATGTCCTAACAATAACCCTTGAAAAACGGGCAGTTGCCAGCGAATGACAATGAATTGAAAAAGAGAGTAGCCAACAACGACTCCTGGAACAATGGTTGGCGAAAGAAAGAAACTTTTGATCCATTTACGCCCTCGAACAGAGTAACGAGCCAAGGCGTAAGCTGCAGGAATACCCACGATCAAAGCGAGTCCAGTAGCCATTAGAGATAGTTGTAGACTTAAAAAGAAACTAGCCGTAAATGTTCCATTGGCAAAAATAGCCGTATACCATTTGAAAGTAAACCCTTCAATAGGGAATTGGATAGAGGGGTTTTCTCCAAATGAAGTAACAACAATAATGATTAATGGAATAAAAAGAAAAGCAAAAATAAAAGCCACTAAAGCAGTCAAACCTGTTTTTTTACGCATGTGTTTCACCTCGTTTATCTAACAATGCAGCAATACCATTGAAAACTTTCATAACTAAGAGAGTGGTGATGATCATAATTAACGCTATGACGCTTGCATCTTTCCAATTTCCAAGGGTCATAGCATTTTGGTAAAGGAACGTAGACAACATCATTTTTTTGTTTCCGCCTAATAATTGAGGAGTTGTATAAGCGGTCAAAGTCCCAGTAAAGACTAAAATACTGCCAACAATAATTCCTGGAATAGCTAAGGGTAAAATGACTTTCGTGAAAGCTGTCAGCGGACTGGCTCCTAATGTTTCCGCGGCTTCTGTTATTTCAGTATCAATATTCTCAATGATGCCGACTAAAGTGATGATCATTAGAGGCAAAAATAAATAAATAGAGCCGATAATAATAGAAAATTCTGTATACAAGAAAGTGAGTGGTTCATTGATAAGGTTAAATTTTAAGAGTATCATATTTAAAACCCCATTTTTACCTAGAATATTGATCCAAGCAAAACTTCGCACAACAGAATTGGTTAATAAAGGGAAAAGAGTCATCGACATCAACAAGCTGCGCCACTTTTTAGGACTGCGAGCGATATAATAAGCTGCTGGAACCCCAAACAAAATACAAATCAAGGTCACAATAAGTGAAACTCGTACGGTTCGAACAAAGATTCCTACGTTATAGGGGTCTTTAAAAAAAGATAAATAAGAACTGAACGATAAACCGCCGTCATAAAAAGTCGGCCAAATGATAGAAATCAATGGAAGAATTAAAAAGACGAACAAGAGAATAAATCCCGGTGCTAAAATGATATACGGGATTTTTTTATGCATAACCAACTACCTCCTTTTGAATGAATGGCATAAAAAAAGCTGGACAATTAAAAATATGGATGACTGAATTCAATCAGTGCTTCCCATACAGTCCAACACATAAATTTTTCATGGCAAATAATGATGTACAATGGAAGTATAATGAAAAAGTACTCAGAATTCAACATGAAAACGAATGAAGTTTTTATTTGTGATTAAATAGTTCGGTTATATGCGGTTATGATGTTGTTTTAACTGGTTTTATCCTAATTATAAGGAAAATGATAAGTTCCGTTCTCATTTTAATTTTTGGTATAAATAAAAAACGCCCTTAAAATTAGATTTGGTCTAATTTTAAGGGCGTATAGTATAAAAAGGTTATAGTTATTAAACAAGCGGAGTGAAGAGGTGTAAAAGCACTCCTAAAAATCCGGCGAATAGCATAATGTAAATAGGGTTCAATTTGAATTTTCTTAAAATAAACAAACTTAATAAAAATAAAACCAATGCAACCCAATTTAAATCAGCAAACTGAACCGGAAATGTTTCTTTATTGAACAAAGCAGTCAATAAGATAGACAGACCTGCGGAAGCAATCAAAGCAACGACAGCTGGCCGTAATCCTTTAATAACGCCTTGTACCATACTCAGTCCTTTGTATTTGTAATACAGAGTAGCTAAAGTCAAGACGAGGATAGCAGAAGGCGTCACACAACCGATTGTGGCAATTAAAGCTCCGGGAAGTCCCGCTATTTTTGTTCCGACAAAAGTTGAGGCATTGATCGCGATCGGACCAGGCGTCATTTGTGAAATAGTCAAAATATCAATAAATTCAGTTGAAGAGAGCCACGGGTGGACTTCGATCACTTGCTCTTGAATAAGAGGAAGCGCAGCATATCCGCCACCAAAACTAAACAGTCCAACTTGAAAGAAACTCCAAAATAATTGCAAATAAATCAATTTACTTCTCCTCCTTTTTAGCTAGAAGGTTGACGCGGTAAGTCGTATAAGCACCAATCAAGCCGCAAATGAATAAGATAAGGATAATGTTAACATCGAAGATAGCTGTAGCGATAAAAGCTAAAATCATAACAACAATGGGCAAAACATATTTGGCTTTAATAATAGCAGAACTCATATTGATGACCACATCCACGATAACGGCAGCTACTCCAGCTTGCATTCCAAATAAAAGAGCATTGATAAGGGGGTTATCGCGGAAAGCAATGTAAAAGTAAGAAATAATGGTAATGATGATCAAAGGGGGCAGAACCGTTCCAAATGTTGCTAAAAGAGCTCCAGGAATTCCGGCCATACGATACCCGATAATGATGGAGGTATTCACAGCGATCGGCCCCGGTGCGGATTGTCCGATAGCCACTAAATCCAGCATTTCTTCTTCGTCTATCCACTTTAATTCTTTAACAAATCGTTTTTGCATTAAAGGAACAATGACGTAACCTCCACCGAAAGTAAACGCACTTAACGTAAATGTGGATAAAAATAAAGTCCAATAAAATTGCTTGTCTTTTTTCAAGAAAATCCTCCTCCAGTTGATGTTTACTTATTTTCTTGTTTCCAGTATACCTTAAAAATCTGCCGACTAAGAGAGATTTGCTGTTTTTAGAATAAAATCCCTTTTGGCAAGGGTCTTTTGGTTACAAATAAGGTATCTGATTTGCAAAAAAAAAGCGGCTGCTTAATAATGAAGAGATAGAGGATGAGATAAATCAACTAAATTGAGAACTTAGGGTAATTATACGACTGATAATTAGAATGGAGAGTGGAAACATGGGAACGTGGGAAGTTTTTTTAATTATTGGTACCATTTCATTCGCACTGCAAGGCGGATTGATTGCTATGGAGAAAAAATATGATTTATTTGGCGTTTATTTATTTGGGATCTTAACGGCTTTTGGCGGCGGAGCTATCCGGAATACATTGATTGATGCCCCAGATTATGAATTGTGGAAACAAGGGTCGCTTTTTTATAGTGCTGTTATTGCCATCACCTTGATTTTACTGTTTCCTAAACCTTTTCTAGCAAGCAGAGAACTATGGGGCAATTTTTTAGATGCTGTTGGTTTAATAGCTTTTTCAATCCATGGTGCAACGGTTGCTGTAAAATTAGATTTGCCGGTAAGTGCTGTGGTCGTCTCTGCGTTATTAACAGCTACTGGTGGTGGAGTTATGCGAGACTTGCTTTCGCAAAGGCAGCCGATTGTATTAGGAGAAGTGGTTTACGGCTTATGGGTGTGTCTGATCGGTTTGATTATCGGAATGGGATGGGCGACGGAAACATGGCATTTGTATTTGTTGTTTATCGTTTTTACGGTATTGCGAGTGTTATCTTATCTCTATGACTGGAAAGTTCCGGTCCGCAGGTATTCAGAGTAACTTGAACTTCCGGTGAAAACCCCAGAAGAGTCAGAGATTTTTTCTTTTTTTATGAAACGGCCATTAAATTCAAGTAAAGCGAGCACCTTCCGCTTTCTTTTTAGGAGAATATTAACTATACTTAAATAAGTAATTTGGAGAAAGTAGGAGATGGAATAGTGAAACAGTATGATTATATAGCTATCGGCGGCGGGAGCGGCGGAATCGCTTCTATTAACCGTGCGGGAATGCATGGAGCTAAAGGAGCTTTGATAGAAGGAAATGCTATCGGAGGCACATGTGTGAATGTAGGGTGTGTTCCTAAAAAAATCATGTGGCACGGAGCGCAAATGATGGATGAAATGAACTTATACGCGTCAGGTTACGGCATTGACATTCCTTCAAAAAATTTGAATTTCGCCAAATTAGTTGAAAATAGAGAAACATTTATTGAACGGCTGCATGGCAGCTATCAAAACGGCTTAGCTAGTAATGAAGTGGATCTCATCCATGGATATGCTAAGTTTGTAGACAATAAAACTGTTGAAGTTAATGGTGAACAATATACAGCCGATCATATTTTGATTGCTACCGGCGGAAAACCGGTCTTTCCAGATATCCCGGGTGCTGAATATGGATTGGATTCAGATGGCTTCTTTGAAATGACGGAGTTGCCGAAACGGACAGCCGTCGTTGGAGCCGGTTATATCGCGGTAGAATTAGCAGGTGTTTTGCATGGACTAGGTTCCGACACACACTTATTCGTCCGCCAACATGCTCCTTTACGAAACTTTGATTCTATCATTGTGGAAGGACTAGTTGAAACAATGGAACGCGAAGGTGCAACATTGCATACGTATGCGGTCCCTGAAAAAGTTGAAAAAAACGAAGACGGCAGCTTGACGCTTTACTTGAAAGATGGAACAGCGCACGAAACCGATGCTGTTATTTGGGCAATCGGCCGGGAACCAAACACAGACAGTTTGAATTTGGCAGCAACGGATGTAGCAGTGAATGATGGAGGCTATATCAAAGTAGATGAATTCCAAAACACTTCTGTCAAAGGCATATACGCTGTCGGCGATGTCACCGGGCATATTGAATTGACACCTGTTGCAATTGCAGCTGGACGGCGCTTATCGGAGCGTTTATTTAACAATAAACCAATGGAACACTTAGATTACAATAATGTTCCAACAGTTGTCTTCACCCATCCGCCAATTGGAACAGTTGGAATGACGGAAGAACAAGCGGTCGATGTATACGGCAAAGCGCAAATTAAAACATATGAAACGCGTTTTACAGCCATGCACAGTTCTATTACTGAAAATCGGCAAAAGACTTATATGAAGCTGGTTTGTTGCGGACCGGAAGAAAAAGTTGTCGGCTTGCATGGAATGGGATCCGGCATGGACGAAATGCTGCAAGGCTTTGCAGTAGCGATTAAAATGGGGGCGACTAAAGCTGACTTTGATGACACCGTAGCTATTCACCCAACAGGAGCAGAAGAATTCGTAACCATGAGATAACAAGATGCGGAGTGCAGCAAGAGAGCATCGATTCAAAATTAGGAATTTTGATGGAAATGTTCCATTTCCTGAAAGATTATCTATTTTGGCACGCAGCTCAATTAACCAAGATGCGGAGAACGTAACTTAATTAAAAAGAGATGCTCTCAAAAGAGTCAATTATTTAGAAAAAACGTAGAAAGCCCCAAAATCATTTGGTAGCTTTCTACGTTTTTTTACTATTTATAGCTTTTGGGATCAGCTTCTTATATAAATCAGAGCGCTTGTCTCTCATTGTTTAAAAAAGAGCATTAAGTGCCTGTCTGATTCTTTTTTCCGCAACAGCTTCTGTTTGCATTATAAGGTATTCAAACAAAGTGGATCAAACAGATTTAAACCATTCTCCTTCAGGGGTATAGTTGATTACATCGCCATTTTTAAAATAAAGAGCCAGTGAATGTTGCTCTTGATTGCGTTTGATTTCGAGAATGTTTTCTTTAGCATATGCAGCGGGATCATCTAACGTATCCATATGGCGTGCATATACTAGACTGAGCCGTTCAATTTGATCTTCGTCTAATTGATCGTATCCTGGGATTTGATTCCATTCCATCTCTATTCCACCTCCTGTTTTCTTTCTGTACGTTTAGTATACAGGTATTGAGAAGAAAGAAAAAATAAAACGAATAGTGCAAAAAACAGGGCAGATGAGTCGATTCATTGTGTATAAAAATAGAAAACCAATAGTTGTACACAAACTGTTGATAACTATGTGCATAACCTGTGGTTAAACGGTCACTAAAATAAAAATAGTGTATTTTCGCTAATGTTAAAAAACTAAAAAGCTTAAAAAAACAGTTATCCACAAATGTTAGTGGATAACTTATCTCAACTTACGATGAAAAAAATGCATGTTATGCTTAGTTTTGTATAAAAATAACTATTATTGTAAAAAACAGTTTTGAAATAGATTTAATCGAAAAACAGGGAAAAAAGACCGCGACGAGACTCTATATAGAATCAGTTGAGAGGCTTCTGCTGGTGAACAGCTTCTTTCAAAGCTTTTTGCATCAGGCCGATTCCGCCAAGACCGATCAAAGGAAAAATAACGTTACGGTCAGTAATTTCATCCATTAAATGAATGAACTTCTTGCCGCCCAATAGAGTGATTTGATCGTCTTCTTCTATAGCCAGTTCAATCCACTGTTCCTTCAGCTTGCTCACTGGTATCGTATCTGGACCGACGCCTTTTACGGTAAATCGAACATCGTAAGAGTGTGAAACAAGATCATCGGGTCTTAAAAAACCGTAATAAGGTGAAAGAATCAGATAATTAGGACCAAACGTTGTGGCGTAATCTGTGCAAAGTTTGTGGAAAGTTCCTGTATAAGCCGTTTTTGCTGAAACGGCACCCGCATCCGGTACTTTATCCCATATTTTGGGTTTGCCGCTAGGGATAATAAACATTTTTCACCTGCTTTCAATTTAAGTATTATTATTAGTTTACCAAATAATCAGAGGAAAGCGATCGAATTCAAGAATGAATCTGGTAAACACGAACAATTATTCATGTTTTTATGCTAATATCTATATTTAACTTGTGTTTGTAAAAAGTCTCATTTATACTGATGAAGACAAATAAATACAATCTAATATAATCTAAGCGATATGGGCTTTAAGTTTCTACCGGACACCGTAAAACGTTCGACTATTAGTGAGATGAGTTTTTTGACTTGTCCATAAATAGGCGAATGATGACAACGAGTTGCATCATCCGTTTTTTTTGCTTGAAAAACAATGTAATTGCATTTATTTAAAACAACTCATACTAGTAGAATAAATAAAGCCCCATGAAACTTAGTATATATAGATAAAAGAAGGAAAAGTTCCTGTATTTCTTTGCAAATACTATCAGGGTGGGGAATAAAAAGATGGAAAATTTTTTCAAATTAAAAGAACATGGGACAACCGTTTCAACAGAGGTCATGGCAGGGATAACGACCTTTTTTGCCATGTCTTACATCATTTTTGTCAATCCAGCAATTTTATCTTTGACCGGCATGCCTTCGCAAGCAGTCTTTTTGGCCACACTTATTGCTTCAGCTATCGGGACGTTGGTGATGGGCTTATTCGCTAATGTGCCCTATGCACAAGCACCGGGTATGGGACTAAATGCCTTCTTTACTTATACAGTTGTTTTCGCTTTAGGTTTTACTTGGCAAGAAGCTTTGGCGATGGTTTTCCTATGCGGGATTTTTAATATTTTCATTACCGTAACCAAAATCCGTAAAATGATTATTAAATCGATTCCAGAACTCATTCAACACGCTATTGGAGGCGGGATCGGCGTTTTTGTTGCTTATATCGGGATCAAGAATGCAGGTTTTTTGCAATTCACTTCTGAAACAGCCAATATTCAAGCTATCAATAATGCGCCGTTTGATCCAAGTGCTGCGAATTATGACAGTGGAATAAATAGTGTACTAACAGATGGTGGGATTATTCCGGGATTAGTTGATTTTACAAGCAGCGGTGCTTTACTTGCTTTGATTGGTTTGATTATCACAGTCATATTGGTGGTATTAAATGTACGAGGAGCGGTTCTTATCGGCATTATCGCCACAACGATCATTGGAATTCCGATGGGCATTGTTGATTTGTCTGTCATCTCAAATCCAGAAAATTCATTAGGCCATGCTATCTCAGAGTTGCGTGTAACATTTGGAGCTGCATTAGGTTCTCAAGGAATGATCTCGTTATTTTCAGATGCATCTCGTTTGCCGCTAGTATTAATGACGATCTTTGCCTTTAGTTTATCTGATATTTTCGATACTATTGGGACCTTTATTGGCACAGGCCGCAAAACAGGTATCTTCACTGCCGAAGATGAAGCAGCTTTGGACAATAGTTCTGGAATCAAATCGAAAATGGATAAAGCCTTATTTGCAGATGCGATTGCTACGTCTGTTGGCGCTATTTTTGGAACGTCTAATACCACGACGTTTGTCGAAAGTGCTGCTGGAATCGGTGCAGGAGGAAGAACAGGGCTGACCAGTGTAGTGGTAGCTATTCTTTTCTTGTTGGCCAGTTTATTTTCTTCTTTGATTGCTATTGTTCCTGTTCAAGCTACAGCACCTTCATTGATTATTGTGGGAGTAATGATGATGTCGTCCTTTTTAGAAATTCAATGGGACGATTTAGAAGAAGCTATCCCAGCCTTTTTCACGTCTATTTTTATGGGATTAGCGTATAGCATTTCTTATGGAATTGCTGCTGGTTTTATCTTTTTCGTCATCGTTAAAGTAGCTAAAAAGAAAACCAATGAGATTCATCCGGTTTTATGGGTTTCGACAGGGCTTTTCATTTTAAACTTTATTGTACTTGCGTTTATTTAAAAGCTGAAAAAGATAAAAAATTCTCTATACTAGATGGTATAGAGAATTTTTTTGTTCATTAGAATAAGTACAAGAAAGAAGGAATACTATGACACCATTTACTGAGAAGACCATCAACGTGCTAAAACAAATTCCTGCTGGCAAAGTCATGACTTACGGTCAAGTTGCTGCTTTAGCTGGAAATCCGCGAGGCGCACGGCAAGTTGTGCGTATTCTGCATTCCATGAGCAAAAATCATCATTTGCCTTGGCATCGAGTTATTAACGCTAAAGGCGAGATTGGTTTAACAGATGAAGAAGGACGGTTCACTCAAAGGGAAAAATTAATGGCCGAAGGAGTTGAAACAAATGCTCAAGGGAAAGTCGATTTAACCATTTACCGCTATTGCCCCGTAAGATTTGAAGAAAAGAACGAAGATCAACTGTACTAAAAGATGATTGAATCTATTTAATGAAATGAGCTTATTTTAACAAATCGATTTTTCAGACTATCGAATCCTTTGCTTTGCTGAAACGAGAAAGATATAATCAACTTAATAAGTCTTGTGAACGCCTACAGATAAAAATAAGTTCTATTCGGCTTATTTTATTTACGGCGGAAAGAAAGCTTTTTAATTTATGTTTTGTACTTATTTACTAGGAAGGGAAGGAAGCAGTCATGGATAACGAGAAAAAAGAACAAGTAAAAGAACCGTTTTTTACCCAAGATGAAGCCGCTGTCTTAAAACAGATGCAGACTTCTGAAGAAGGCCTGACCAGTCAAGAAGCAGAAAAAAGAATAGCAGAGTATGGTCCCAATCAATTAGACGAGGGGAAAACCAAGAGTTTGCTAATGAAATTCTTGGATCAATTCAAAGACTTCATGATTATCGTTTTACTCGTTGCAGCAGTAGTATCAGGTGTTTTTGGAGACATATCTGATGCAGTCATTATTTTAGTTGTTGTTATTTTAAATGCTGTTCTAGGGGTAGTTCAAGAAGCAAAAGCTGAAGAAGCTATCAATGCTTTGAGAGAAATGTCTTCTCCTGAAGCAAAAGTTAGGCGAGACGGAACAGTTGTCTCACTAAAAAGCGATCAATTGGTTCCGGGAGACATTGTTTTATTAGAAGCTGGGAATATTGTTCCGGCTGATTTGCGGTTGATTGAAATTGCTTCGTTGCAGATAGAAGAAGCAGGACTGACCGGAGAATCTGTTCCAGTTGATAAAGAACTTACGATCCTTGAAGACGTCAAAGCAGGGATTGGCGATCGAACGAATATGGCCTTTATGAACAGCAATGTTACGTATGGTCGTGGCGAAGGGATCGTCGTTGGAACCGGAATGAGCACAGAAGTAGGGCACATCGCAGAGATGCTGGCTTCAACGGAAGAGACCATGACGCCCTTGCAAAATAATTTGAATCGTTTAGGAAAATATTTAACAGTGGCTATTTTGGTCATTGCTGTTGTAATGTTTGTAGTCGGAATGTTGAATGGCCGAGAGTGGTTAGATATGCTGCTGACGTCTATCTCTTTAGCGGTTGCCGCTATTCCGGAAGGGTTGCCAGCTATTGTAACCATTATATTAGCTTTAGGTACACAGAAAATGGCAAAACGAAAAGCTTTGGTACGTAAATTACCAGCAGTTGAAACGCTGGGCAGTACCGATATCATTTGTTCTGATAAAACTGGAACGCTCACAATGAATAAAATGACTGTTGAAAAGATGTATTTCAATGGGCAGATCCAAGATAATGAAGAACCGATAGATATGCAAACGCCTGTCTTACGGTCAATGGTTTACGCAAATGATACTCAAATCTCTGGAGATGGAACATTGATCGGAGATCCAACAGAGACGGCTTTGATCCAATTTGCACTTAATAAAGGAGTAGATGTTGTTGCAGCGCTCAAAAAAGAACCTCGAGTGGCAGAAGTTCCTTTTGATTCTGAGCGGAAATTGATGTCTACTGTTCACAAACAAGAAGACGGAAAATTTTTGATAGCTGCCAAAGGCGCTCCTGATGAATTGTTAAAACGGTGTACGCAAATTGACCGAAATGGCACAATTGAGCCATTAGATGAAGAAACAAAACAAGCCATTTTGGATATGAATCATGATTTAGCGACACAAGCATTGCGCGTATTGTCGATGGCTTACAAAGTAGTCGATAACATGCCGACGGACATCAGTTCAGCAGGATTGGAACAAGAGTTGGTATATGCTGGTATGACGGGAATGATTGATCCAGAACGTGAAGAAGCGAAAGATGCTGTTCGCGTGGCACGCGAAGCTGGAATCCGGCCGATCATGATCACCGGAGATCACCGCGATACGGCCGAAGCTATTGCGAAGAGATTAGGAATTTTAGAAGAGCAGCAAAAAGACGGTGTTATCACAGGAGCTGAATTAGATGAAATCAGCGATGCCGATTTTGCTACTAGAGTAAAAGATTATTCAGTTTATGCTCGAGTATCTCCGCAACACAAAGTACGGATCGTTAAAGCATGGCAAAAAGCAGGGAAAATCGTTGCCATGACTGGTGATGGTGTTAATGATGCACCTGCATTGAAAACAGCAGATATCGGAATTGGTATGGGGATAACGGGAACAGAAGTATCTAAAGGCGCCAGTGACATGGTTTTAGCCGATGATAACTTTTCAACAATTGTTGTAGCCGTGGAAGAAGGACGGAAAGTCTTCTCGAACATCCAAAAATCGATCCAATATCTATTATCTGCGAATTTAGGCGAAGTATTGACACTGTTCATTGCGACACTTCTTGGCTGGAGTATTTTAGCTCCTGTCCATATTTTATGGATCAACTTAGTAACAGACACTTTCCCGGCAATTGCTTTGGGATTAGAGCCGGCAGAAGCAGACAGTATGAAGCAACCGCCACGCGGCAAAAAAGCGACGTTCTTTTCAAATGGTGTACTGAGCAGTATCATTTATCAAGGGATTCTGGAAGGTGGAATCACGTTGTTCGTTTACTGGTGGGCAACGCATAACCCTGTACACGTTGGAAACAACGAACTGATTCATAGCGATGCTTTGACGATGGCTTTTATTACACTAGGCTTGCTGCAGTTGTTCCATGCCTTTAACGTTAAATCCGTTGAGAAATCTCTTTTCACAGTCGGATTTTTCAAAAATAAAATGTTTAATTTAGCGATTCTTGTTTCTGGAGCATTGCTGGCAGTTGTAGTGCTGGTACCAGGTCTAAACGATGCCTTTAAAGTTAGCCATTTGGACTTACAACAATGGTTGCTGGTATTGGGCGCTTCATTTTCCATCATTCCAATAGTAGAAATTATCAAAATAGGATTGCGTGCTGTTCACAAAAAAGGCTGATCCTTACAAATTGATGAAAAAAGAGAGTTTTGCTGATGGCTTACTGGGCCTAAGCAAAACTCTTTTTATTTTCATGCTTGCAAGGACCAATCATTTCTATTGAACTTCTTACAAAAATAAAGTAAAATGAGGAATCACTAAAATTGACTAGCTTTTCCTCATTTTTAGGGCCGTTGTTAGGAAAAAGCAGCGGTCTGAGACCTTTAATCTTATGATACACTCGCTTTCCCTGTCATAGGAGAGCAAAATAAAGGGAGGATCATCATGACAAATCTTTATATTATTATTGCACTACTTTTATTTGCGGCTGTCATTTACAGTTTTTGGCGTTTGCAAAAGAAACATGTTAAATTTTCAACACGTGTTTTTATCGCTTTGGGTTCTGGGATCGTATTTGGAGCTTTGCTTCAATTGCTTTTTGGAGCAACAGGAGATGTTACAACAGGAGCTATTGAGTGGATCAATATAGTCGGAACAGGGTATGTGCGCTTTTTACAAATGCTGATCATGCCGCTGATTTTTGTTTCAATCGTAGGAGCATTCACGAAAATTGAAGGCACCAAAGATTTGGGGAAAATCAGTATCACGGTTTTAACTACATTGTTAGCGACGACTGCTATTGCAGCATTAGTCGGGATTTCGAGCGTGATGCTTTTTAATTTGGACGGAGCAGAATTTGTACAAGGAGATGCTGAAACGGCACAGATCGCAGCATTGGACGAGCGTCAAGAAGCAGTAGCGGACTTGTCTATTCCAGAACAAGTAGTGAACTTCATTCCATCGAATGTCTTTGCGGACTTATCCAATTCTCGTTCAACAAGTACCATTGCAGTTGTGATCTTTTCAGCTTTCGTAGGAGTTGCTTATCTAGGAGTAAATAAAAAAGATCCGGAAAATGGCGCTTTTTTTGAAAAAATCATTAAAAGCTTATATGCAATCGTCATGCGGATCGTAACACTGGTATTAAGATTAACACCATACGGAGTTTTTGCGTTAATGACAAAAGCTTTAGCAACAAGTGACTTTAATGCTTTATTGAATCTAGGAAAATTTGTAATTGCTTCTTATGCGGCCATTATTGTGATGTTCCTGATCCATATGTTGATTTTACTAGGCGTGAAAGTAAGTCCAATCCAATACTTGAAGAAAACTTGGACGGTCTTAAGCTTTGCCTTTACTTCACGTTCAAGTGCCGGTGCGTTGCCGTTGAATATCGAAACGCAAACAAAAGCTTTAGGAGTTGACGATGCTTCTGCAAACTTTTCTGGTACATTTGGCATGTCGATCGGACAAAATGGTTGTGCAGGAGTTTACCCTGCCATGTTGGCGGCAATCGTTGCCCCAACGATGGGCATTGATCTTTTCAGCCCAACCTATATCTTGACGATTGTGGCTGTTGTGACCATTAGTTCGTTTGGGGTTGCCGGAGTCGGCGGCGGTGCTACATTTGCTGCTTTAATCGTTTTAGGCGCTTTAGACTTGCCAGTAGCTATTGTTGGTTTAGTTATTTCAGTTGAACCAGTCATCGATATGGCTCGGACTATGCTGAATGTAAATGATAGCATCTTAGCTGGAATCATCTCATCAAAACGAATCAATCGTTTTGATGCGGCAGTGTTCAATGATGATGAAGCAATCGTTAAGTCGGATATGTAATAAAATAAACAGCAAAAAGCTGAGGGTTCTCCTTTTTAAAAGAGAACCTTCAGCTTTTTTATTTGCGATTGTATGTGTTGATTGCAAATAAAAGAAAACCTAATCGAAACCAAGTAAGAAGAATTTAAAGTGACAGTAGAAAAATTTCCTTAACTTGATGGCGGTCAATTCCAAATGACCCAAGCCGCGATAAGATAAGAATGTAAAAGAAAGAAATGAGAAATTAAGAAAAAGAAGGAAACGAATGTGGTTGCTTATATAACTAAACATAAAAATCTTATTACTGTTTTATCAGGAATTTTGATTGCGATCGGTTTTGCTTCTGGTTTTATAGGGAGCGAAAACCTGCAAGATATCGCTTTGATCAGTGCGACTATTATTGCCAGCACCCCTATCTTTATTAAAGCTATCCAATCTTTGAGGATGAAAGCTTTCAGTATCGATCTTCTCGTTAGTATTGCCGTTCTCGGGGCTGTGTATATTGGTGAATACACAGAATCATCGATTGTTACATTTTTGTTCTTACTAGGAGATTATCTGGAAATGAGAACGCTGGAAAAAACTCGTTCTTCTTTGAGAGAGTTAGTAGACATGGCACCTCAAGAAGCAACGATTCTAAAAGCAGAAGGGAAAACGGAGACGATTCCGGTGGAAGAGGTCGAGAAAGGCAACCGAGTCATTATTCGTCCCGGCGGAAAAGTTCCGGTTGATGGTGTAATCATCTCTGGAAAAGCCTCTATTAACGAGGCCGCTATCACAGGCGAATCGGTGCCGGCTTTTAAAACGATCAACGATAAAGTCTTTAGCGGAACCATTTTGGATAATGGGTATATTGAAATCATTGCTGAAAGAGTGGGAGACGACACGACGTTTGCTAAAATCATTGAATTAGTAGAAGAAGCCCAAGAGACGAAATCTAAAGCCGAAAAGTTCTTGGACCGATTTGCAAATGTGTATACTCCCGCTGTAGTGGTTTTATCTATCTTGATCTATGCTGTCACACGCGACTTGTATTTGGCGATCACCTTTTTAGTGATTGCTTGTCCTGGCGCACTTGTTCTCGGAGCTCCTGTTTCTAATGTAGCGGGAATCGGAAATGGCGCAAAAAACGGCGTGTTGATCAAAGGTGGAGAGATCATGGATAAATTTGCTAAAGTCGATACACTCGTTTTTGATAAAACCGGAACGTTGACGAAAGGCAAGCCAGAGGTAACCGATATTCGAACTTTTAACAACTACAATTTGCAAACACTTTTAGGCTTAGCAGCCAAAGCTGAAACGATCTCGGAACACCACCTAGGTCAAACGATTGTCAAAGAAGCAAAAGCACAAGGAATGGATCTAACGTCTATTGAGTTGCAAGAAGGAGAAGCGATCAAAGGCAATGGCATAAAAGCTGTCGTGAATCACCAACGATTGGTTGCCGGAAATCGCAAATTGATGCTGGCTGAACGAATCAACTTGCCAGGACAAATCGAAAACTATGCTGTTGGCCGTGAAAAGGCTGGAAACTCGGCTATCTTTAGTGCAATAGATGGTGAAATCGCTGGAGTGATTTCTATCGCTGACCAAATCCGAGAAGATGCAAAAACGGCATTGGCACAAATGAGAGGAAACGGCGTCAAAAAAATTGTGATGCTGACGGGAGACAACGAACACACGGCTGAAGCTGTAGCTGCTGAATTAGGGATCGACGAATTTTATGCAGAACTTCTTCCAGAAAACAAAGTTGAATATGTAAAAAGGTTGAAAGAAAGCGGCCATGTCGTTGCTATGGCAGGCGATGGAATCAATGATGCTCCAGCTATTGCCACCGCCGATATTGGTTTAGCGATGGGTGAAGGGGGGACAGATATTTCGATGGAAACGGCTGATGTTGTTTTGATGGCAGATAAATTGATGCAATTTTCTCATGCTTATTCTTTAGCAAAAGCTACGACCCGCAATATGCAGCAAAATATCTTTATCGCAGTGGGAGTTGTTTTCTTTCTGTTAACAGGAGTACTGATGGGCGATGTGCACTTAGCCTCGGGAATGTTTATTCACGAAGCGAGTGTATTGATTGTTATCCTGAATGCCATGCGCTTGATCCGATTCAATCGCAAACAAACTAAACAAGCAGAAGAAGAAATCCAAGGGGCCGTGATGAAAGCTTAGATTTTACTAGGCAGAAACGATTATGTTTTAACAGAAGTAATAAACAATAGCAGATATAAAGTGATTTTTTCACTGTTATATCTGCTGTTGTTTTTTATTCGTATCGAAGAGCTTCAATAGGATCAAGTTTTGCGGCTTTTCGAGCTGGATAAATGCCGAAGAAGACTCCGACTGCAGTTGAAAAGACGAGTACTAAGACAATGGCACTAAGGGTGACGCTAGGTACAATGTTCAAAGCACCAGCAATCCCGTTGGCCAACAGAATGCCTAGAATCAAACCAATGATTCCTCCGATCAAACTTAAAATGACGGCTTCCATTAAAAATTGCATTAAAATGGTTCCAGTCGTTGCGCCCAGTGCTTTACGGGTCCCGATTTCACGTGTTCTTTCAGTGACGGAGACCAACATAATATTCATGACACCGATTCCTCCAACTAGAAGAGCAATCGCTGCGACTGCGGCAATAAAGTTAACGAATAAACTTAAAACGGAATTGACTTGATCTAAAGCTTGTAAGAAATTGGTTGCGGTATAGTAATCTTTGCCTAGAGCATCATGTCTGGTTTCCAATAAACGAACCATTTGATTGGAAGCTGATTCGATAGCTTCTTTATCGGCTACTTGAACGGTTAAACTGTCCATAGTGACGACGCTGGAATTTAATTTTTCCATCGTAGTTAAAGGTAAAGCCAGGTATACCGGTATTTGGCTTAAATCAAATGAACCTTGCAGCTGTTCAAAAGTTCCTTTGACAACTCCAACAATCTGCAAGCGGATGCTGTTGCCGGCATCTCCGCTGAGTTGCAATGACTCGCCGACCACGTTTGTGCGGTCATTAAACAATGCTTTAGCCGTGTCTTCACTGACGACCGCTACATTTTTAGCATCTTGATAATCTGTTTGATTAAAGTAGCGGCCATAAACGAGAGAACTATCCATCGTTTGGTTAGTGTATTGCATATCAGGAGTTCCGCTTAAAGCGAGAGCTGTTCGTTTATCAAATTCGGATTCGACTGAAGCGCCAATCGTTTTATCTGGAGAAATATGGGTTATCGCAGGGATAGCGGCTTTTAACGCTTTAATGTCCTCATCTGTAAATGCGTCTTGGCTGGTTGCTTCTTCGCTCAAAGTGACTGAGATGGTAGAAGCGCCTAAATCATCAAACGTTCCGGTGATTTCAGATGTCGCACCGTTGCCGACTGCTAAAATGGCAATTACTGCAGCGATCCCGATAATGATTCCCAACATCGTAAGAAATGACCGCATTTTATTCGCAAAAATACTGTCGATCGCCATCTTAAAATTTTCTTTAATATTCAAAGTCTTAGCTCCTTTCTACAAGATTTCTGGTTTTTGAAGACGGTCATCTTGAAGCGAACCATCAAAAAATGAAACGATGCGTTTCGTATAGATAGCGACTTCTGGTTCATGAGTTACCATGACGATCGTTGTGCCTTCCGCGTTAAGTTCTTGGAAAATACGCAAAATGTCGATGGTCGTTTTAGAATCCAAGTTGCCTGTTGGCTCATCGGCCATTAAAACAGAAGGGTTATTAACAATAGCTCGGGCAATGGCCACGCGCTGTTTCTGTCCTCCTGAAATTTCATTCGGTTTGTGTTTGACGCGGTCGCCTAGTCCCACGCGTTCTAAAGCTTTCAAAGCGCGTTTTTTCCGTTCTTTTGCTGGGACACCAGCATAAACCATCGGCAATTCAACGTTTTCTAAAATCGTCATGCGGGGCATTAGATTGAAAGACTGAAAAACAAAACCGATTTCTTTGTTGCGGACACGAGCACTTTCATTGTCTCGTAAATCACTGACATCTTTTCCATTCAACTGGTATGTCCCGGAATCGAAACGATCCAGCAGCCCAAGAATATTCATCATTGTGGATTTACCCGAACCGCTGGGTCCCATGATAGCTGTGAATTCGCCTTTTTCGATTTTTAAAGAGATATCATTTAATGCGATAAGTGTTTCGTCACCTGTTTGATACGTTTTGACGATATGGTTTAATTCAATCATCTTTTTGCCGCCTTTCTATTTCGCCGTTACTGCAACGCCATTTTTCACTTTTTCATCTGGTGATAAAATGACCGTTTGGCCTGCTGACAAACCTTCTTTTACCTCAACTGCTGAATCCGATTGAATGCCGGTTTCAATTGTTTGTGCATGAGCTTTGCCGTTTTCAACCGTATAAACAAAGGGTTGATTTTCTTCATTGTAAAGCAAAGCTTCAATCGGCAAAGAAATTGCCTGTTCAGCGGTATTGGTCGTAATGGCTACATCAATATCAAACCCTGCATATAGACCTTCGGGCGGAGTATCAAATTCAACCGTAGCAGCTAAGGCTGTTGTATTCCCAGTTTGAGCCGTTGTTGTTGTAGCAATCGGATCAATATGAGCCACTGTTCCGTCAAATGTTTTTGATCCATTTGTCAAGGTAACCGATTGACCTTCTTTAACAATAGGAGCATCTGATTTAGTCAACTGAATGCCCACTTTCAAATGGGACAAGTCAGCTACTGTAATGGCGGCTTCTCCGGTTTGTGAGCTTAAATCAACTTCGTCCGGTGTGATGGTGACGGCTGTCACGGTTCCATCAAAGTGAGCTGTTTGAGCAGTACCGTCTTGATACAGAACCAAACGGTCATCTTCTTCAACTTGATCGCCTACAGCGACATCAAGTTCAGAAACGACTCCTTGGCCGTAAACGTCTTGTGTTTTATCTGCTTCCAATATTCCGGTAGTCGTAAGAGTTTCGACAATTGTTTCTTCTGTTGCTTCATCGGTTCTGACGGAAAGTGTTTCTTCCTTATTAGAAGAGCTATAGACGGTGTATCCAATAAAAACGACAACAACTACAGCAGCAAGCAGGCCGATTATTTTCTTTGTGTTCATAAGTTAACGCATCCTTTCTGAATTCATCTAACGAGAAAATAACCTCTCGCGTAAGATTGTGACAGATTGTCACCTGTTTAGTATAGCGGTTTTGTTTTTCAACGTCTAGTGGAGAGCTTTATAGAAGCAAAAGCTTTCAAAATAAAAATAGAGTGAGCAAATGACTCAAATATTTTCAAAATAAAGTGTATAGTAAGAGCAAATGAATCAAAAGGTTATCAGACAAAAAAAGAGAGATAATGAGGAGGATTCTTATGAAATCGGAGTTGTTTGTGATCGGAGACATCCATGGTCAAATCACCCTTTTTAAAGAGATGTTGACCCATTGGAATGAATCTTCTCAGCAATTGCTTTTCATTGGAGATTTAGGTGATCGTGGAGAAAACCCAAAAGCTTGTTTCTTATTGGCTAAAGAACTGATCGAGCAAAAAGGTGCTATCTGTTTAAGAGGCAATCACGAAGAAATGTTGTTAAATTTCTTGAAAGAACCCGAAGAAAATTATGCTCTTTACCGTTTAAATGGAGGAATGCATACACTAGAAACTTTGCTGCATCCAGGATTGGATGAAGAATATTCTCCAACGGAAATGGTCATGATGATCAACAGCCGCTATCCGGAATTAAAATCATTTTTAGAAAGCTTGCCATTGTATTATGAATGGGGCGATTACCTTTTTGTTCATGCAGGCGTTGATTTAACTAAAAAAGATTGGAAAGATACTTCTGCAAAAGATTTTGTGTGGATTCGTGAACCGTTTCATCGGCTGAAAAATAAGACAGGAAAAATAATTGTTTTTGGGCACACTGTTACACCAGCTCTTTATGGAGACAACCAAACGACTGATTTGTGGATGCAAGACGGCAAAATTGGAATTGACGGCGGCGCCGTTTATGGCGGTGCTTTGCATGGGGTTGTTTTTACTTCAACTGAATTGCTTAAAGACTATAAACTGCCGAACAAAGGATATGTTTGGGACGGAATGAGTTAGTCATTCAGAAAAATACGCGGCATTAGGAGAATGAATATGATTGAGTTTAAAGATGTATCGAAAGCCTATACACCGGGTCAACCGGTCGTATCAAACCTGAATTTAGAAATAAGAGACGGCGAGTTTTTTGTGCTGATTGGTCCCAGCGGCTGCGGCAAGACCACGACGTTAAAAATGATCAACCGGTTGATCACGTTAACGACTGGGTATATTTATGTGGACAACAAACCCATCAGCAATTACAATATCCAAGAATTGCGTTGGAATATGGGATACGTTTTACAGCAAATTGCCTTATTTCCAAATATGACGGTCGAAGAAAATATAACGGTCGTACCAGAGATGAAAAAGTGGAGCAAAGAACAAATGCATGATCGTGTGACGGAACTGCTTGAAAGCATTGGGTTAGACGAAGACGATTACCGACAGCGTAAGATATCCGAGTTATCCGGTGGGGAACAACAACGCATTGGCGTAGTCCGGGCATTAGCAGCCGATCCTGATATTATTTTAATGGATGAGCCTTTTAGTGCATTGGATCCCATCAGTCGGCATAATCTTCAAAAAGATGTCGCCGATTTGCAAAAGAAATGGAAAAAAACAGTAGTGTTTGTAACGCATGACATGCAAGAAGCATTAACATTGGGCGATCGCATTTGTTTGATGAATGAAGGACAGATCGTACAAGTCGGCACACCTGATGAGATTCGAAACCATCCTAAAAACGACTTTGTTCGAGACTTTTTGAGATCCGGAAATATTGAAGCTGTTGAGACACAAACGATTGAACAACTAATTAAAATTGGTTATTTGTCAGCTATTAAACCAAATGCCGGTACTGTACAAGGATCTTTTTTAAGAAACAACGATACGATCGATCAATTGGTCCTTGCATTAGCAAAAGAATCTGAGGTTTTTATCAAAGATAAAAACGACCAAGTAATCGGTAAAGTAACCCAAGCACATCTGCTCAGTTATTTAGCTGAAACGATCGCGATTAGAGGTGAAGCTGAATGACGGAATTTATTGCTACCTTCCAGAACCGAAAAGAAGCACTGTGGACCGCATTGATCGAACATATGCAATTATCCTTTATTTCACTTTTGATTGCTGTCGTTATTGCAGTGCCTCTGGCTATTTATTTGACCAATCATAAAAAAATCGCCAGTCCGATTATTCAAGTAACAGCTATTTTTCAGACGATACCTTCTTTGGCTCTGCTTGGATTAATGATCCCATTAGTGGGAATCGGTTCTGTCCCAGCTATTATTGCTTTAGTTATTTATGCTTTGCTGCCTATTTTAAGAAACACTTATACAGGGTTAATGGAAATTGACCCTTCTCTAAATGAAGCAGCTGATGCGATGGGTATGGACCGATGGCGGAAATTGATGAAAGTGCAAATACCGATTGCAATGCCCATTATTATGGCAGGGATCCGTAACGCAATGGTTTTGATTATCGGAACTGGAACGATTGCTGCTCTGATTGGTGCTGGTGGTCTCGGAAGCTTGATTTTATTAGGGATCGACCGCGGAAATAATTATTTGATCTTAATGGGAGCTATCCCGGCAGCCATTTTGGCTGTAGGATTTGATTACTTGCTGAGTTATTTTGAGAAAGTTTCTTTTGAAAAAACCATTAAGATCCTTGGTGCTGTGACTGTTATCATTTTAGGATTATTGATTATTCCTTTGGTCACTGGCAAAGATAAAGAAATCGTTATTGCTGGCAAGCTGGGGGCAGAACCCGAGATCATCATGAATATGTACAAACAATTAATTGAAGAACAAACCGATTTGACAGTTAGTTTAGAACCCAATATGGGAAAAACGACATTTGTCTTTAACGCATTAGAAGCCGGAAATATTGATATTTATACGGAATACACCGGAACGATTCTGGCGACTTTTTTAAACGAAGAAGCCGTTTCAACGGATGAAAAAGAAGTATTCGAACAAGCCAAAACAGGTTTAACCGAACAATACGAAATGACCTTGTTGGAACCGATGGATTTTAATAATACTTATGCACTAGCAGTTACTAAAGACTTAGCAGAAGACTTCCAATTGAAGACGATTTCTGATCTGCTTCCGGTCGCCGATGAAGTAAAAGCCGGGTTCACACTGGAATTTGCTGACCGACAAGATGGGTACTTGGGGATTCAAGACTTATATGGTTTAACGTTTAATGATCTGCAGACGATGGAACCTAAGTTGCGCTATGCAGCCATTGAAACAGGCGACATCAATTTAGTAGATGCTTATTCGACGGATAGTGAATTAGCAGAATACGATTTGACCGTTTTGGAAGACGATAAAGGCTTATTTCCTCCTTATCAAGGAGCGCCGCTGCTGTTAACCGAGACGTTAGAGGAACACCCAGAGCTGGCAGAAATTCTAAATCAGTTGGGCGGTAAAATCACAGACGATGAAATGCGTCAAATGAATTATGAAGTGAATAAAAACAGTGTGCCGCCCCAAAAAGTTGCACATGATTATCTGCTCGAACATGAATTAATAGAAAATTAAAGGAACAAGACGTCCTAGCATATCGTTAGGACGTCTTGTTGATTAACTTGAGAAAAAAATGTATGGTAAACTAAGAAATTAATGAAAGAAACGGAGCGATTCAATGAAAATTGGCGTATTATCGGATTTGCATATTGATACTAACGGCAAACACTTGCCAGAAGGCGAAACGTTTGCAAGTTTGTTAAACAAACAAATAAAAAAACAAAATATTGAACTTTTTTTGATTGCTGGAGATATCAGCAGCGATTATCGGGAATCCCAAGCTTTTTTGGACGAACTGAAACAGTTAAGCGGGATCCAAATTTTATTTGTTCCAGGAAACCACGATTATTGGTCAAGAAACAATGGAGAAACCGATACGAAAAAGATTTATGACTTTTTAAAAAATCAGCCAGAAAGTGTTTTAGAACGCCCTTATATTATTAATGATGAGTGGGCAGTGGTTGGAAATTCAGGCTGGTATGATTATGGTTTTGCTGATCATGAGCAATACAATGAATTGGATTTTGAAAAAATGAAATTGCGTGTAGGAACATGGCAAGATAAACGCTATTGTGACTGGGGACAAACAGATCTGGAAGTAGCGCAGTGGATGCTCGATAAAATTGAAGAAGACATCGAAAAAGTAGGCGACAGAAAAATCATCTTGATGACCCATGTCGTAACCCATCCTAAATTTGTTGTCACATTGCCTCATAGAATTTATGATTACTTTAATGCTTTTTTAGGCAGCTCTTCTTATGGCAAACTATACGAAGAGCATCCTAATATCGTCTACAGTGTTATGGGGCATGTCCATTTCCGGAAAACTTTTTTTGCAGACCGTGTGCAGTTTATTTGTGCTTGTTTAGGCGGGAAAAAACACTGGCCAACAAAAAGTGTCGAATCTGAACTATTGAATTCGATGTTTACGTTTCAGCTGCCAGAAAAGGCAACAGCCGATTAATAAAAAGCGACGATGTCCTTATCGTCGCTTTTTATTGTTTTAAATGTGTAGGAAAAAGGACGGTGATTCCTTTGAAACATTTTTTTGTCCTAGAAGCGTGAAAACGGGACTCTAGCTCATTATTGGACAAGAAAGCGGAAGAGAATCGTTAGCTAGAGCTTATCTAGCTAATAAATGATCCGAGAAACAGATACCAATTCGTCGTTAGAAGGTGTTTATCTCATCATCGTGCTCAAAAATAAATTGGCATTATGAAGTAGTTTGTTGTCCAATCGGAAAATTTTCAAATTCGAAAATTTCACTGTCTTGAATTTGGCAAGGTTTGGTTAAATGCGCCTACTTATGCTAAAATAGAACGAGTAATGCGGAACGAGAGAGGAAGAAACGAATGACTGAAACAAATGATAAAATGATCTTAGATCTATTAAAAAAAGAACTAAAAACGTATTCAACTAAACAATTGACAACCGTTTTAGACTTACTGGCTGAAGGCAATACTGTGCCTTTTATTGCACGGTATCGAAAAGAAATGACGGGTACATTAGATGAAGTTCAAATTCGAGAGATTGAAGAACGCCACACATACTTACAAACATTAGAAAAACGAAAAAGCGATGTTATTCGAACGATTGAAGAACAAGGGAAGCTAACTCCAGAGTTAAAACAAAGCATTGAAAAAGCGGGTAAAATGCAGCTGGTAGAAGACTTATACCGTCCATACAAACAAAAGCGCCGTACGAAAGCAACAATTGCAAAAGAAAACGGCTTGGAACCTTTTGCAGAATGGCTGCTGACTTTTCCACATGCAGATATTTTAGCAGAAGCAGCCAATTATGTTGTTGAGGAAGAAGTCAAATCCGCAGAAGAAGTCCTTGCGGGAGCTCACGAAATTATTGCTGAAACGATCAGCGACGAGCCGCGTTATCGAATTTGGCTTCGAGAATTTACTGCCAAAAACGGAATCATGACTACGACCGTGAAAAAACAAGAAAAAGATGAAAAAGGCGTCTTTGAAATGTATTATGATTACAGCGAACCGGTTCATAAAATGGTTTCTCACCGGATATTGGCGATGAACCGAGGCGAAAAAGAAGACGTCTTGAAAGTGGCTTTGCTTATCGATGAAGCACGTGTTTTCAGTTATCTTCATAAGGAACTTATTAAAGATGAAGCTTCTCCAGCAACACCTTATGTGACTGCTGCTTATGAGGATAGCTACAAACGGTTTATTGGTCCATCAATTGAACGTGAGATTCGTTCAGAGTTGACAGAACAAGCAGGCGAACAGGCCATTAATATCTTTGGTGAGAATCTGCGCAATTTATTGCTGCAACCGCCATTAAAAGGCAAAATGGTGCTTGGTCTGGACCCTGCTTATCGGACCGGTTGTAAACTGGCAGTTATTGATCCAACAGGTAAAGTAAGTGCTATTGATGTTATTTATCCGCATAAACCAGCTGGGAATGAAGCTCGCGCACAAGCGGCTAAAAAATTCAAAGAGATGGTTGAACAATTCGGTATTGAGATGATTGCCATTGGAAACGGAACAGCGAGTCGTGAATCAGAGACTTTTGTAGCTGAGAACTTGAAAGAAATCGAACGAAAAGTTTATTACGTAATCGTTAATGAAGCAGGGGCATCTGTTTATTCTGCTAGCGATGTTGCACGTCAAGAGTTCCCTGACTTACAAGTGGAGCAACGAAGTGCGGTCAGCATTGCCCGGCGTTTACAAGATCCATTGGCTGAATTGGTTAAAATCGATCCTAAATCTGTCGGCGTTGGGCAATACCAACACGACGTATCGCAAAAACAGTTAGAAGGACGATTGGATTTTGTTGTGGAAACAGCTGTTAACCAAGTTGGAGTTAATGTTAACACTGCAAGTGCGCAATTGCTGCAGCACGTTGCGGGTCTAAATAAAACAACTGCTAATAATGTTGTAACCTATCGCGAAGAAAATGGACGTTTTGAAAGTCGAGCGCAATTAAAAAAAGTTCCGCGTTTAGGACCGAAAGCTTACGAGCAATCGATTGGGTTTATGCGTATTGTAGATGGAAAAAACATCTTAGACAATACCGGAATCCATCCTGAAACCTATAAAGAAGCAAAAGAAATTCTTGAAACAGCGGGGTTGACGTTGAAAGATGTCGGCAGTATGGAAGCGAAAAAAGCGTTGGAAAAACTTGATATTAATGAGTTAGCTGAAAAAATTGGTTTGGGTAAAGAAACCTTAAAAGATATGCTGGCAGCTTTATCTATACCAGGCCGTGATTTGCGTGATGAAATGCCCGCACCGCTATTGCGTACCGACGTATTGGGAATGGAAGACTTGCAAGAAGGTATGGAAATGGAAGGTACGGTTCGGAACGTTGTCGATTTTGGCGCTTTTGTTGATATCGGTGTTAAACAAGATGGCCTAGTCCACATTTCGAAATTAAGCAAAGGCTATGTGCAGCATCCGACAAATGTGGTCGCTGTTGGCGATGTTGTGACCGTTTGGGTAGAGGATATCGATGTGAAAAAAGGGCGAATTGCCTTGACCATGTTGCCGCCTAAAAAGAAAGACTAAACGAGCAAGCTAACAAGTAGATAGGGAAAAAGAATAGGGCAAGAAAAGCGGTTGATAATGACTGCTTTTCTTGCCTTATTTTGGTTGCAGTGGACGCTTGCAAGATTATATAGAGTATAAAGCCGTTTAGAAGAGCCGAAACTATTTAATTTTTAGAAAAATTGTATAATGTAGCTATACACTATATCTAGTTATTTTTAACACTTAACGAAAGAATTCTTTTAAGTTAGAGATTGATTTTAGTGGGAGGTATAGACCATGACAAGAGCGATCCAGTTTATTAAAGAGAAACAAGGTCTGTTGAAAAAGCTGCTTTCGATCCTTATATTGATTGCAATTATTGTACTGACCCGGCTTGAATTTAAAAGCATCGATATTCTTTCGTTAAGGAGTTTGCTGCGAAGCCTTTCGCTTACTGAACAAGCTATAATTCTCTTATTAGGTTTGGCTGCTTTTTCGTTCACTGCTGTTTACGATATCATTTTGTCAAAGTATTTTAAGCTGGCATTGCCATTAAAAGAAACCTTTAAAATCGGCTGGACTGCTCAAGCATTTAATAATTTTATCGGTTTTGGCGGATTGACCGGAACTTCCCTAAGATTTAGTTTATATAAAAAAAAACAAGTGTCCGATGCAATAGCTTTAAAGATTGGATTATCTGCACTCGTTTCTCCTATTGTTGGGGTATTTATGTTAGTACTATTAACAATTGGAAATCTGGGAAAATTACAGGGACATAAATACGGTTCGTTGTTACTGCTCATTTGTTTATATGTTCCCTTTTATCTGTTTTCTGGGAAGTTGAAATTAGGGCGTTTTATCGATGAACATTCGCCGTTTGTTTATTTAACCTTGAAGGTGAAATCGTTCATTCTATTGGTCTCTACTATCGATTGGTTAGCCGCTGCCCTGTTTTTTACCTACCTAGTAAAACTATATGAATCTTCATTAACTTACCCCATAGGCATTTTGATTTACGCTATTTCAACGATTGCCGGCATTGCTAGTTTCTTGCCGGGAGGAATCGGGACGTTTGATGTGGCTTGTATTTATTTATTCAGCCAACTAAATTACGATACAAATGGCGTCATATTGAGTATCCTGATTTACCGGATCGTCTATTACGTTGTTCCTTGGCTCGTTGCCCTTTTTATTATGCTAATTGATTTTTTACGTGAAAAGACCTCTTTGATCTCGCGCAATGTTATGATGCAAATCGAAGTAAAAGCGTTGTCGTTCAGTGTGTTGTTTGGTGGGGTAGTCCTGATTTTATCGGTTGATACACCTGATTTGGTTTCACGCGTGCACCTTTTGGAAGAAATCGTTCCTAAAGACGCACAAAATTTTTCGAGGATCACAACGTTAATAATCGGTATTTTGTTGATCGTGTTATCCAAAGGTTTGCGCGAAAGAGTGAAGACGATACATCATATTTCGATTGGTTTATTGCTTATCGGAGCAGTAACCTGTCTGATCAAAGGTCTAGATTATGAAGAAACTTTACTGATGGTTTTTTTCGCCGGATTTTTATTCTTCGCTCGAGACTATTTTACAAATCAAAGTATGGAACACACGAAAAGCAGTATCGCTGCAACGATTGGATTGGTTACAGGATTGCCGTTGATCTATGCAGGAATATACAATGCCACACATGGTATTTCTTTCTTACATGATACGGGTGCCTACAGTTTTGTTTATTTGAAAGAAAATAGTTGGAAGTTTCTGGTTTATGAGATCGTTGCGGTTTCAATTGCTCTGCTGTTACAATATAGCCAATCGAAAAGAATCGTATTTACACCGGTAAGCGAAGAAGATGTCACTAAATTCGAAGTGTTTATCAAAAAATACCCAGCGAATGAATACACCCATTTATTTTATTTAAAGGATAAAAATGTTTTCTACAATAGCTTGAACGACGTTTTGTTCCTTTATCGGCCAACGGGCAAATATCTGTTGGTCTTAGGAGACCCAATCGGCAATCCAGAACACTTTGAGGATGCTGTTGATGAACTGCTTAGAACCGCGCAAAAGTATAATATGTCTGTTAATTTTTACGAAGTAGAAGGAAAAAACTTGGAATTGTACAGCAACCAAGGATTTAGCTTTTTAAAAATAGGAGAAAATGCTAAAGTTGATTTATCGGATTTTTCATTTAAAGGGAAAAAAAACAGTGATTTACGCCATATCAGGAATCTTTACACAACAAAAAACTTTCAGTTTGAAGTAGTCTATCCACCGTACACTGAATCCTTTCAACAAACGTTAAAAACCATTTCTGATGAATGGCTAAAAGGCAGAAAGGAACATCAATTTTCGCTAGGTTTTTTTGATCTAGAGTATTTATCAAGAGAACCGGTGGCTATTTTGAGCAACGAAAAAGGCATTCAGGCGTTTGCCAGTATCTTGCCGATTGCCAATTCACAGTCTATTTCAATTGATTTGATGCGGTTTAGAAATAAAGCACCTAGTGGAACAATGGATGTGTTATTTATATCATTGTTTGAATGGTCTAAGAAAAGCGGGTATCATTCTTTTAATTTAGGTATGGCGCCCCTTTCAAATGTAGGAAATGAAGCTTATTCTCATAAAAAAGAAAAATTAGTCAAATATGCGTATGATTTTGGCAATAATATTTATCGTTTTCATGGATTGCGTTCTTATAAAGAAAAGTTTCATCCAGAATGGAGCAATGTGTACATTGCTTATCGAGAAGAATACAAACTGATCAGTGTATTACTAGCGTTGATCAAAATATCAAACTAAAGAGAGAACAGCAGGGAGAGAATCGGTTGGATCAAAAAGAATTACAATCATTAGTAGAAGAACTGTCTCTGACCTATTTTGGACGAGCTTTCAATCATCAAGCAACGTTTAATGCACGGTTGCGGACAACCGGCGGACGTTATCATTTGTTGACCCATAATTTAGATTTTAATTTAAAAATATTAACAACATTTGGTCTGCCCGAATTCATCGGTGTGATCAAACATGAGTTGTGCCATTATCATCTTCATTTGACTGGAAAAGGATACCAACACAAAGATGCCGATTTTAAGCAATTACTGAAACAAGTAGGAGGAACACGTTACGTTCAATCACTGGCGCCAGTAAAAAAGCCAAAATCTTTTTGGGTTTACCACTGTCTAAAGTGTCAGAATGCTATTTATAGGCAACGACGTTTTGACACGAAACGCTATGTTTGCGGAAAATGCCAAGGAAAATTGGTTTTACTAAACGAAACTCAGAAAGTAAAGCTCGAAAGCTAAATGGATTTAAAGAGGAAAAGGAAATAGAAAAAGTAGCGTAAATCAACTATCTAATACTCAATAATATATTATTAACCTATTATTTATAGAAGAGAGGCGAATCCATGAATCAAGCAGCTGTTATTCAAGAATTGATAGCGGAAACTTTTCCAGATTACCAAAACAATTCAGCAAAACAACAAGCGATCGGTGAGACGGAATCACTGTTTTCTCTCTTAAAAGGGATTAGCCCCCCAAAAAAATCCAGCGATAGGTTTTTTAGCAGATCCCTATTGTCGAAAGCGAAAAGAGATTTTACCGTCGATCCTCCAGTTTCAGTAGACAGTAACGGACAAATTTATCCCTATTGGAAAAAACAGTTGGATCATGCACTACGTCAGTTGAGTGAACGAGTCCAAACAGTCTCGCTGCTGGATTTCGGTGCGATTGGAGATGGGAAATTTGATTGTACCCAAGCTTTTAAAAAGGCTATCTCCAGTGGAAAACGCCGGGTCTTGGTTCCGCCTGGTGTTTACCGCACAAGAGGACTCAAATTGCCTTCTTATACCGAGTTGATCGGAAGCGGAACGGCTAAAACCAAGTTGATTTTAGTAGAAACAGCGCCCAAAAGAGAACGGTTGATTACCAACCAGCAGTATTTAAAAGGCAATCATCATATTCGCATCGAAGGAATGGAATTGGATTGGAATGTGAACCGACTATCTGAAAAAGAACGGACAGCTTCAGGCGGAACTGCTTCTAGTGGAATCACGCTAGCTCATGTGAAGTATGCCGTTATTCGCAACATCACCATTACGGATCCAGGGCTTCATGGCGTTGATGTGACTTCAGCTATTTACGATTATTCTGGCGATGGTCAACGAGCACGGCTGGGCAGCCGGTATATTTGGGTAGACCAAGTAGAAGTTAAGGGATTCGGTGATGACGGCATTACCACTCATCATAGCGATGATATTCTAATTTCAAACTGTTTTTTGCACCATCCAAGCGGACGGGCACATAAAGCAGGATTTTCTAATTCAAATGGAATAGAAGTTGATGATGGTTCTCAACATGTCACCTTAACGAATAATCTCACAGCGTATTGTTTCGGCGGTGTCGAAATTAAAGCTCATGAAACCAGCTCAGCAGCCTCAGATACACAATTGTTTGGGCATTATTCTTACCATGATAATCGCTCTTATAATTTCAGACATATTGGCCATCATCAAAAGGCTGATGCACAGACTCAATCAGCTTTTGGCATTCGTGGAACATATTTGGCTGCTTATTTTCCAAAGAAAACAGATCTCTACCTGGCTTCAACGCCAAGGGCTTTAGTGATATCAGCCTATCAAAAAGTAGCGATCAATCACTTCTTAGCGAAAACAACAGCAGAAACAGCTCCGGAAAAAATTGCCTTGTCAGTTCAATACCGTGCTGGAGAAGTTTATTTGAAAAATGTTCAATTGGAAAATTACGAAACAGCTAAAAAACCTCTACGGATCAGTCGAGAAACTGGAAGAGTAAGGATAGGCTAATATCAGAATAAAGAGGTGTCTATAGTTGTGTTGCTTAACTGGAGAACATCCTTCTGAACAATCGGCGGTGTTAAGTGAGATACACCGCCGTTTTTGTTGAATTCATCGATTGACAGAGTAGATACGGATTTGTATACTTGATTAGTAAGAGAAAAGTGCTTAAAAATCATAATAACGATTGTAATAAGCTGTAACTGTTGATACAATAAGGATGTTAAGCGGTCGTGGCGGAATTGGTAGACGCGCCAGCTTGAGGGGCTGGTCGAGAAATTCTTGGTGGGGGTTCGAGTCCCCCCGACCGCATATTGAGAATAGCAAGTTAATAGGGTTTTACCCTTACAGGTACTTTTTTCTCTTTTATTAAAAGGGAGAAAAGTACCTGTTTCTTTGTGAAGAGAGAAATGCAGGACCCTTTTTAGCAACTTGTTTTTGATTTTCTAAAAAGGAAGAGTGCTCGTTCAGAATTTGAACGAGCA
This sequence comes from Carnobacterium sp. CP1, assembly GCF_001483965.1. Classification (NCBI taxonomy): domain Bacteria; kingdom Bacillati; phylum Bacillota; class Bacilli; order Lactobacillales; family Carnobacteriaceae; genus Carnobacterium; species Carnobacterium antarcticum. Next base: position 1,254,896 of record NZ_CP010796.1, on the reverse strand, counting down.
CTCTTATTTTATTAAAAGTTTAATTTTTCGATTCGATCAAAAGCTTCTTTCAATAATACAAGATTTTGTGTTGCTGCAAGTCGAATATATTGAGCGCCAGATTCGCCAAAAGCTTTGCCTGGAATTACGAGGACTTGAGTTTCTTTTAATAATTTTTCTGTAAAAGCAACAGAATCCAAATTGGTTTTTGAGATATTAATAAAAGCATACATACTGCCTTTAACTGGATGCAATGACAAAAACGAAATTTCAGCGACACGCTCAGCAATATATTCAAGACGTTCTTGGAAAACAGAGGTCACTTTAGGCACCAATTCATCTGCATGGTCTAAAGCATAAATTCCAGCACGTTGAGAGAGAGTTGGTGCCGAGTAAGTAATGCTTTCGTTGATAAGTTTGGCGGCTTCATTTAAATAGTCTGGGGCAATCATATACCCAATTCGCCAACCTGTCATCGCAAATGCTTTTGAAAAACTGCTGAAGGTAATTGTATGTTCAGGCGCGAATGTTGCCATAGGGACAAAATCATCATAAAAAGTAAAAGCTTCATACACTTCATCAGATAAAATATAAAAATTGTGTTCGATAGCCAAGTCAGCAATTTGTTTGAAGAGTTCCGGACTAAAAACGGCGCCCGTTGGATTATTTGGCGAATTGATGATGATAGCTTTGGTTTTATCTGTAATAGCAGATTTTAAAAGTTCGATATCAATTTGAAAACCATCTTTTTCATAAGTTGGCATGAAGACTGGAATCCCACCAGAAAAAATTACTTGATCCTTGTAAGGAGAGAAGTAGGGCTCGTGAATAATGACTTCATCACCAGGATTTAAAATAGTTTTCAACGTCAAATACATACCATGAAGTGCGCCGACTGTAGCCCGAACTTGATTCGGTTTGAACGTTAATTGGTAATGTTTTTCATAAAAATCAATCACTGCTTGTAAAAAGTCTTGGCTGCCGCCAGAAGCCGTATACTTCGTATGTCCTTGTTTTGCTGCTTCGAAGGCAGCATCAATGATAGCTTCATCGGTGATTAAATCTGGATCACCGATCGATAGATCAATGAGGTTTTCTGTTTCACTTGCGAGTGTCGCAATTTCCATCAGAATGTTTTCATCAGGAAACTGGTGAGCTAAGGCTGTATATGTTTTATCCACTTTTAAAACTCCTTTTCGATTTGCTTCTGCTTTATAGTACTTTGCTTAGAAAATCCTGTGTTCGGGCATGCTGCGGATTAGAAAAAACATCTTTTGGTTTTCCTTGCTCAACAATCATTCCGTCATCCATAAAAATCACTCGGTCAGCTACTTCACGGGCAAAGCCCATTTCATGCGTAACAACGACCATAGTCATACCGCCTTCAGCTAAGTTCTTCATTACAGCTAATACTTCGCCAACCATTTCTGGATCCAACGCTGAAGTCGGTTCATCAAACAACATGACGTCAGGTCCCATCGCAAGCGCACGAGCAATCGCTACCCGTTGCTGCTGACCACCAGATAATTGGACAGGAAAGCTGTCGCTTTTATCGCTTAGGCCAACTTTATTCAATAATTCTAAAGCATTTTTTTTGGCTTCTTCAGGATTTTGCCCTTTAACTTTAAGTGGACTGATGGTTAAATTTTCTACAACCGTTTTATGTGGAAATAAGTTGAAGCTTTGGAAAACCATTCCCATTTTTTGACGCAATTCATTGATGTCGGCATTCTTTTCTAACAGATTTTTACCTTCAAATTCAACGCTGCCCTCAGTTGGCTGCTCTAATAAATTTAAACAACGGAGGAAAGTACTTTTCCCGCTGCCAGAAGGGCCAATGATAACAACGACTTCACCAGTTTTGACTTCTAAATCAATGCCTTTTAATACTTCATTTTTACCAAAATTTTTCTTTAAGTTTTTAATATTAATCACTAGTATTCATGCCCCTTTCAGCAAAACCTAATAGACGAGATAAAGTAAAAGTCAAAATGAAATAAATGACCGAAGCAATCAAAATAGGTAAGAAGGGCTTGAAACTAGCACCGGTTACCACACCTGCTTGGAACATTAATTCAGATACTCCAATGACAGAAACAACAGAAGATTCTTTGATAACAGAGACAAATTCATTTCCTAACGCAGGTAAAATATTTTTAATGGCTTGTGGAAAAATAATATAGCGCATGGCTTGTGTATGGTTCATGCCTAGAGAACGAGCAGCTTCTAGTTGGCCTTTGTCCACAGCATTGATTCCAGAACGGATAATTTCGGCCACATAGGCACCGCTATTTAAAGCAATCGCGATACAACCAGCAGTGAATGCTGAAAGATCTAGACCTAGAAATGGCGAACCAAAGTAAACTAAGAAGATTTGAACTAAAAGTGGTGTGCCACGAACGTATTCAATATAAGCAACGGAAATAGCTTTTAAGGGAAGCTTCTTCGATAATTTCATTAAAGCCAGCGCACTGCCGATTATGGAACCGAAAAGTACCCCGATGAAGGCTAAGACTACTGTATAACCAGTTCCTTTAAGGTAATACGAACCGTATTTCTGGAAGAATGGACGATCGTCTCCCATATGAGTCGCAGCTTCTTCAATATAACCTGGTAAAAGATTTTCGTCACGAATGACTTTGATGGTTGAATTGATTTTTTCTAATAAATAAGGTGCTTCTTTAGAAATGGCGACAGCTGTTTGTTTATCCGCATCCTCAAATTGGACATCGGCAAACATAATATCATTATTTTGAGAAATATAAGCTTCCGCAACAGGTCCTTCTAAAATAATCGCATCAACTTTCTTTTGTTGCAGGTTAACGATAACGTCAGGTACTTTTTGAAGTGAGACAACAGTTGAACCGATTAGTTCGCTATGAGCTAATTCTTCTTGTGTGGATTGTTTTTGTGCACCTACTTTAACACCGTTGAAATCATCGACACTTGTAAAGCGATCTTTATCGGTTTTCCGAACGACAACTCTTTGCTGTACATCCATATAGGCGTCAGAGAAGTTAACTTCTTTTAATCGTTCAGGTGTTGGCGACATTCCTGAAATAATAATATCGATTTTGCCAGTTTCCATAGCCCCTAACAAACCATCGAATCCTAATTCTTCAATTTTTAATTCTACGCCTAAATCATCAGCGATCTTTTGGGCAATTGAAATATCGAAGCCAACGATTTTATCTTGCCCATCTACGGTAGCATGAAATTCATAAGGAGCATAATCGGCAGATAAACCAACAATCAACGAACCTCGTTCTTGAATTTTTTCATAGACTGGATCAGTATCCGCTGCAGAAACGGATGTGAGAGGTACTAAAGTTAATAGTAGTGTCATAACAGAAAACAGGATAGCAACTAAGGTGTTTTTTTTATTTTTCATTTATCTTTCGCTCCTTTTTTTATCTTGTTTCATACTATAAATGAAAGTGTGATAATATACAATCTTTATTCTTAATAAACATTATTTATGCATGGTTAAATACAATTCGAACGATTGTATTGATGAGTTAAATATCTTAATAATGCTTTTATTTATGCATTGTTAGGTTTTTTTTGTTTGGTTGAACTAAAAAAACACAAAATATAATATTCATTAAAATATTCATTTTAAAAAAGTTGTTATTTAGAAAGACTCATTACTAGAAGCTTAAAAGAAATTAAAGGCTAAAAAACAGCTGAATAAAGGCAGCAACTATGAAAAAATCAGAAGAATAACTTGATTGGTATTGAATAAATGAAACCGTTTACGTAGAATGGGTTTATAAGCTCTAAAAAGGGGGAAGCAGGGTTGTATTCAATTATGCTAGTAGATGATGAACAGGATATTCGTCAATCCATTATTGAACTCGTTCAATGGGAAAAAATGGGATTCCAGATTATTGGAGAAGCCAGTAATGGAGAAGAAGCATTAGAAGTGATGGAAAGCAACGTTCCCGATATATTGATCACGGATATTAAAATGCCGATTATGGATGGTATTGAGTTGTCTAAACGAGTAAGGGACGAAAACCCTTCTGTTAAAATTGTATTTTTAAGTGGATATGAGGATTTTGAGTATGCAGTCAGCGGCATAAAATTAACGATCCTTGAGTATTTATTAAAGCCGGTTTCCATTAGTGATTTAGAGAATATGCTTAGAAAAGTACGTAGGAAATTAGATGAAGAAAAACGGTCAGCAAATGATTTAGTGACTATTGAAAAAGATTTTTTGAAAAAATTTGATGTTAGTAAAATGTCGTTTTTGATTTCCTTGATTACTGATAATTACAGCGACGTATCAGAAAGTGAATTCAAAAAGCTGCTTCAAACTTATCAGTTAAATCTTACTGGAGAAAGGCAAGTCTTGCTAAATATCACTATTGATAAATCTTCTTTTTCAAAAAGTACTATCGGAAACCAAAACTTAGAACTTACGAAGTTTTCATTAACCAATACTGTCAGGAAAATAGTGGATAAGTATGTGCAAAGCGAAGTCTTTACTTTCACGTCAAACAGTGTTGTTATTTTATCTGATACAAAAGAAAATATCGAAATGTATACGGATATTCTTGTGAAAGAAATTAACGAAAGCGTACAAAAAATATTTGGATTTTCTATCGGTATTGGAGTTAGTGAAGAATATGTACGGATTTCAGATACAAAACGTGCTTTTCAATCTTCTGTTTCAGCTTTAAATTACCAGACAGCGCTTGGAGGAGACAAAGGAATTTATATTTCTGACATTGAAACCGTTCAGCAAAATGAAATAGTTTTTGATGAAGTTAACGAAGCGAAATTGGTTTCACTGATTAAAATAGGATCTAAAGATGAATTAGAGACTTTTATAGATCATCTATTCCAACGATTTTATTCCGGAATGAATAGTCAAGAACACCTTAAAATTTTTTTGATGGAATTATATGTATCAGTCTTAAAAGCCTATAAAACAACGATTTCAAAATACGATTCAGATATGCTTCAACAGGTGGAAGTTATTTCTGAGATTCATCACTATCAAGACAATCAAGTCATTAAAGAATGGTTTAAAAACTTTTGCTTGTCGACCATTGCAATCATCCAAGAGCAGCGTAAAAAGAAAACGGATTCTTTAGCTAAGCAAAGCTATGATTATTTAGCTGAACATTACTCAGATCCTTCGCTTTCTTTAAAACAAGTCAGTAAGCAGATGTTGATCAGTCCTAGTTATTTCAGTTCACTTTTTAAAAAAGAAAATGGGCTTTCTTTTACAGATGCATTGGTCAAAATACGCATGGAAAAAGCTAAAGAGCATTTATTGACGACTGACCATAAAATATTTGAAATAGCAATAGATTCAGGATATACCGACCAGCATTACTTTTCTTACTGCTTTAAAAAGTATTTTGGCGAATCGCCTAACAAAATCCGAGAAACATTCAAGAAAAATAAGCTTCTGGTCGAAACGAAAAGCTAATGGGAGAAATGAGATGAAATGATTCGAACCATTAAACAGATACTCAAAACAGTAATTGAGAGATTTAAAAGCTTGCGTATTATTTTAGCTTTATCATTAGGCGTCATCTCTATTTTTACGATTCTATTATTTGCCGGTTTTTTATCGGTCACTTTTAAAGAAACGTTGATCAATACCACTAAAACCACTACTCAACAAAGTGTAGTGCAATCCAGTATCACATTAGCTAACGAAATAGACAACATGACCGGAATGGCTTATGGCATCTTGGATGAATTGAAGAGTTCAACGTTACAAAAAAACGAAATAGCAGAGTTATTAGGGATAAGCTACCGTTTAAATCGCAATGTCGTATCGATTGGACTGATAAATGCTACAGGTCAATTAGTAGATTATGCACCGTCGCAATATACACCTAAAAAGGGAGCAAACGTTTATGAACAAGACTGGTTCCAAGAAGACTTGACACCAAACCAATTTTCTTTTTCATCTCCTCACGTACAGAACCTATTTGAAAAAAACGACCATTGGGTTTTATCGGTTACAGCACCGGTCATAGTAGATAAAGAAGAGTATCTGCTCCTAATTGATTTTAATTTTAATTCGTTAGGGAGCTATTTTGATAAAGTATCCATTGGAAAGAGAGGCTATTCTTTTATTGTAGACAGCCAAAATACACTAGTTTATCACCCACAGCAACAAACCAGACAAATAAACGCTAAAGAAGAAAATCTTGATTTTATCATAGATAAGCCGGATGGCGTATACATAACAGCGAATAAAAAAGATACGGTTGCCATTGCGTCAGTATCTTCAACCGGTTGGAAAATCATTGGGGTTTCCTATTTGCAAGAATCAATCAAAGAAGCCATGCAAGAAGTTCAAGGATATATGTTATGGGTCTTTTTTGTGATTGTTAGTTTAATCGTGTTGATCAGCATAGGAGTTTCTAAGTACATTGCACAGCCGATTACCAATATGGTCAAAGTGATGCGGAACTCAGATGAGAACCAATTTGATGTTTACACAGATGAAACCCGCTTCACTGAAGTCCAGCAGCTGTCAGGATCTTATAATCATTTAATTGATCATGTCAAAACGTTGATGCTTCAAGTAAAAGAGGAACAAGAAGAATTAAGGAAAAGTGAAATGAATGTTTTGCAAGCCCAAATCAACCCACATTTTTTGTACAATACATTAGAATCTATATTATGGATGTCAGAACGTGGAAACAATAAAGGAGCTTCTGAAATGGTTGCGGCACTCGGAAAGTTATTGCGCATTTCATTAAGCAAGGGTAATGATTTTATCTCTCTTCGTCATGAGTTAGCACATGCCGAGAGCTATCTAACCATTCAACAAATTAGATATAAGAACCAATTTCAGTATTCATTCGAAGTGGACGACACCATACTGGATTGTCTAACAGTGAAAATCATTCTACAACCGTTTCTTGAAAACGCGTTGTATCATGGCATTGAACGAATGGTTGACGAAGGACACATTGCTATCAAAGTGTTCGATAAACAAACCAAGATTCTGATACAAATCATAGATGATGGTATTGGAATCTTACCAGAGACACTTAATGAAATCGAAGCTGGGAAAAATAGCGGAAAAGTCGGCATTGGCATACGCAATGTTCACCAAAGAATTCAAATTTATTTTGGAAAAGAATATGGAGTAGAAGTTAAAAGCGAAATGGACGAAGGTACAACAATCAATATTTGGTTGCCAAAAATCGTTCGAGAAGAGAAGGGAAAAGAGGAGTAATTCAAAAATCTTTATTGCTTACCCCTAGGCTGATGGGAAGCCAATCATCCGCATCCTATTAGTTTATTTTCTATTAATGGGCAAAGCAAAAAACAACCTAAATTTATCAGTATCCTTTACAATGGGATATATAATAGCAAAAAACGATGATAAAGGGATTTAACGTTAAAGAGATAAAAGATGTGAGGAAGCGATGCAGATGAATAAAATTTTTTTCCTGAGATTAATATTAGCCAGTGTTCTCGGGGGAGCTATTGGAATCAATCGTGAGTTGCGCGCAAAAGAAGCCGGTATAAGAACACATTTTTTAGTTTCATTAGGAAGCGCATTAATAATGATTATTTCTCAACATGGCTTTAATGATGTGATTGATTTAGCTGGGTATGAGCTGGATCCGGCTAGGGTTGCAGCTCAAGTAGTAAGCGGAATCGGTTTTATTGGAGCTGGGATGATCATTATTCAAAAACACACGATCAAAGGACTGACAAGCGCAGCCGGAATATGGACAACAGCTGGAATTGGTTTGACAGTAGGCGGAGGTTTGTACTTTGTAGGAATCAGTGCGACTATTTTAACGCTTATCGGTTTTGAATTGACCACAATCATTTTCAAACAAATTGGCACAAAAACTACTGCTTTTGTCGTTTCGACAACCGAAAAAGAGGCGTTGCAAGAAGTCATCCAGCTGCTTCGAAAAAAGCACAAATATCTTCAAAAATATGAAGTGTCGGATAAAATGACTGGAGATGAAAAAGTATATTCTGCGACTTTTGAAGTGCGATCTAACAGTACGCGAGACGGAACGGTTTTGTTGGAAGAAATACAAGCTATTCCTCATGTGATCGTAGAAAAAGCTGATTTTTCTGTAGGCGAGTAAGCCAATCTTTTGACAGAAAACCGGAACATAGATAAACTGAGCATAGTTTAAAACAGCAACTGTAAGCGTTTAATTCTGTTGAATAGGACGTGAATAGAAAGGAAGAGTGTAATGAAAAAAAGAAAAATTTTAATGGGGTTGGTCACTTTGACTACTCTAACCGTTTTATCTGCTTGTTCATCCGGAGACAATAATGAAAATTCTAGCAGCGAATCAAGTATCGATTCCATCATACCTTCAGTTTCTAGTGAAATGAGTGATGCTGATATGGAAAGTATGGAGAGCATGGAACATGAAGATTCAGGAGAAATTCCAGATGGACTAAAAGAAGCAGAAAACCCTAAATATAAAGTAGGCGATAAAGCGATTATTGAAACAACGCATATGGCCGGTATGAAAGACGCTGAAGCAACGATTGTAGGTGCATTTGACACAATAGCCTATGAAGTCACTTATACTCCGACCAATGGAGGCGAAAGAGTAGAAAACCATAAATGGGTCGTCCAAGAAGAAATTGCGGATGCAGGTCAAGAAATGTTGGAACCTGGCACTGAAGTAGAGTTGGAAGCGAATCATATGGAGGGCATGAAAGGCGCAACAGCAACTATTGAAGACGCAGAACAAACGACAGTTTATATGATCGATTATATGCCGAAAAACGGCGGAAAAGAAGTCAAGAATCATAAATGGGTGACAGAAAGCGAACTTTCGGAAAAATAAGGTTTCAATAAATTAAACGAAAAGAAAAAACCATTCCGATAGGGTTCAGAGAATACTGAGCTCCATCAAGAATGGTTTTTTTATAGAAAATTATAGTTAATTGTTTTTTTAATTTACTTCGTTTAGTTAGTCTCGTCTTAACGATTCAACTGGATCTAATTTCGCAGCCTTAGTAGCTGGCATGACACCGGCAATCATACTGATCACGATACTTAAAACAATTCCAGCAATAGCAAACGTAGGTGTCAATGTAACAATACTGACATCGAATAAGTTATTGGTGGCAATGTTGGCTACTAAAGCCAATAGAGCAGCGATACCAACACCAATTGCTCCACTGAATAAGCCAATCAAAAATGATTCAGAAACGAAGATACGACGAATATCTTTTTTACGGCCGCCGATAGCTTTGATAACTCCAATTTCTTTCGTTCTTTCGACGACACTGATATACAAAACAGTTAAAATCATAATCGCAGAAACAACCAGAGAAATTCCGGCAACACCTGATAAGATGTACGTAAAGATATCTAACATTTCACTAAATGTAGAAGCGAGAGCTTCGGTAGAAGAACCTTCGTAACCCATTTCGCTTACATCGTCCTTTATTCCTTGAGTTGCGTCTTTGTCGTTGGAGATCAAGTAAACGACATTAGGCTCAAGTGACTCACCTTCATCTTCTAAATAGTTAGCTAGGCTAGTGTAATCTAAATAAATACTATCCATTGCTGCAGCAGGACCAGCAGCTGTATCACTGCCATAGATGCCGCTAACGATCAAATCTAATGTAAGAGCTTGTTCGTTTACGATGGTTTCAACAGTGATAGTTTTTCCTATTACTTCATCATCAAACGTTTGAGCTAAGTTATTAGTAATCATGACTTCTCCCTCAGCAGGCAAGGATCCTTCGAGAATATCAGAGCTGGTGATCATGGAAGATACTGTAGTTAAATACATGAAGGGCGCTTTAATATCATTAAATGTTGCATTATTGGTTCCAATTGAAAAACTTGTATACCCTTCTTCCACATCCGAAACGTTTTTGATACCGGCCAATTCGTCAATGTTTTTTTGTTCGAAAGGCGTTTGTTTGGTCATACTCATAATAGGATTGGCTTCCATCATCTCATTAGCAGGCGTGTCTGCTCCAGCTGACTCTTCTGGCGGCATATGCACTTCGCTGACTAACGGGTTGACTTGACTGTTCATTGTACTTGTCAAGTAGCTGTTTACGCCACTACCCAAAGATAACATTAAGATGACACTCATAATGCCGATACTACTGCCTAAAGCAATTAGGAGATTACGCGATAATTTTTCTTTCATATTTAGCAAAGCCAATTTAGCGGCTCCAAATATACTTAAGTTTTTATTGCGATTGGTTTTTTCGGTTTTAAAAACATTTTCTTTAACATGCAATTCGATACCAGGCTGATCGTTGATAACTTTACCATCGTCAATCGTTACCACACGGCTTGAATGAGCAGCTACTTTTTCTGAGTGAGTAACCATAATGACTAATTTGCCGGTTTCAGCAATATCTTTAATGATTTCCAAGACTTGCGCTGCAGTTTCAGAATCTAATGAACCGGTTGGCTCATCGGCAATAATAATATCAGGATCATTTACTAAAGCACGCGCAATGGCCACCCGTTGTTTTTGTCCGCCAGAAATGGCATCGGGTTTTTTATTTAATTGTTCTTGCAAACCAACTAAAGCCAATGTTTCTTTGGCTCTTTTTTCACGTTCAGCTTTGGGAACATTAGAAAGCGTCATGGCTAAAGCAACGTTATCCAAAACGGATAAATGCGAAATTAAATTAAAGCTTTGAAAAACGAAACCGACTTTTTCTTTATGGTATTCGGACAATTCACTTTCAGAATAGTGGCCAATGTTTTTCCCATCCACTAGAATTTCGCCATCAAAAGTAGTATCTAAACCACCGAGCAAATTCATTAAAGTAGATTTCCCACTTCCTGATTCACCAATGATGGAAACCAATTCGCCTTTTTCAAAAGATAAGTTGATGTCTTTTAAAGCGTGAAAGGTTCCTCCGCCGCCTATTTTATAAAATTTGTTGATTTGTTTAAGTTCCATTACTGACATACGTATATTCCCCTTTACCTTTGTAACTTGCTTTTAAGCAACTATTTCTATAAAAATAGCAACAAAATAAAAAAAGTGAGTGAACACTCACTTTTCGCTAAACCAATCGTACACCTCATATAAAAAGAAGTCAAATGAAAAAGGCAAGCAACCGAATTCATTCTAAAAAAAGTTATTCTTAATGACACATTAGTTTTCGTTTTTTTGTAACCCTTTGATAATAAACCGTTCAAGGTAAATGAGTTCTTTAAAGAACTGATCTTCCGATTTTGTTTGAGGAGAGATGTCTTTTTCAGAAATATAACCCATAATAGAAGACATAATAAAACGGAAGATAACAGGATTCGGCCAATCTTCGATTTGCCCATTTTTTTTGTAATGATCCAATATGTTGAAAAGCGAGGTCAAGGTATTATTCGGTACCAACGCCAGCATTTTTTTTCGCATGTCGTCATGATAAATGAGCTCAGTAAAGAAAATTTTTGTCATTTTATAGTGTTGATCAACTACTTGCAGTCGGTCGTAAACGATGTAATGTATAAAATCTTCGAAACTGAGTTCTTTTAAATTAGGTTGTTCAGCTTCTGCTTTTTTGATCATTTCAGGTAAAACGTCGGTCATCATTAAAGGAATAACCGTTGCGTACAACAAGTTTTCTTTATTTCCAAAATGCTTGAAAATCGTACCTTCAGCCACATTAGCTTGTTTGGCGATTTCACTCGTAGATGTATTGGCAAAACCTTTTTGTGAAAAAAGATCGATACTGACGTTTAAAATTTGCTGTTGTTTTAAAGTCATTTTTTTGTTATTGCTTACTTTCTGTTTGAACAATTCAATAAAAGAATCCATCGTTTGTGTCACCCGCTTTAATTGTAATTAGTGATTCATCTCTTACATCCTACTCTATTAAGAATCGTAAATGCAAGAGGTTGGGACAAAAGTCCCAACCTCTTTTGCATATCCGAATATTTATTCTAGAACGTGTTCCAAAAAGCAGACCCGACGTCCACTTCACGAATAATGCTCGATGGTCTGTGACCATACTGCGCTTATTCGTTCCATTGATTCGGGTCTAAACGCTTTTTGTCTCACTCCCTTTAAAACGAAGCTATTCAGTTTGCTTTCTAACTAATTTTCTTCGAAATAATTATTTTCTATTAAAAAGTTTTCTGCAACAATGGAAGGTTCCGTTAAGTTGTTGTCTGCTTGATAATTCAAATTCTGCATGGTTTCTGTTGTGATCTTTCCAGTTAATTTCGATAACGTAGCTTTTAGTCTGGGATATTTATTTAAAATTTCTTCGGTAGCAACTAGGCTGGCATCATAAGAGGGGAAGAACTGGTGATCATCTTCAAGAATCTGCAAATCGTAACTGCCGATTCGCCCATCTGTGGAATATCCTAAAACAACGTCCATCTCGCCAGCAGCTAGAGCATCATAAACCAATCCTATTTGCATTGGATAAACGCGTTTAAAGTCAAAGCCGTACTCTTTAATGAATGCAGGGTAACCATCTGCTTCTCGTTTCAGCCATGTGGCGTCGACAGCTGCTTCTAAGTCGCCTGCGACAGCTTCTAAATCACTTATAGTCGTTAAATCATACTTTTCAGCGGTTTCTTTAGTGACCATAAAAACGAAGTTGTTAGCAAATCCATAAGATGGAAAGTACACATGATGGTAACGTTCATAGAATTCTTTTTGAACTAATGCCATAGCTTTTTCAGGATCCTTTTCAGCAGGAAGTTGAAGCAGCCCGGTCACATCCGTTCCAGTATACCGCGGAGCAGCAATATCGACATCACCGCGTAATAAAGCATTGTGATTGATATTAGCAGAACCCAAATTGCTGACGATTTCAACGGGCAGGTCTAAATCATGCTCGATCATACCGCCTACAATACTTGCTAGGATTTGAGATTCTGATGTAACACCACCGGCTACTTTGATACTGTCTTTACCTGAACCAAGACCTGGTAAGGAACAGCCACTCAACACAAACAACATTAAGGCAAACAAACCAACGATTTTTAATTTCATATTTTAAATTCCTCCAAAAAAATTCTTAACAAAACATTATGACTTTACAGCTTCTTAGACAAGTTCTATTCTTTCCAACCTTTTAAGTATACCATTTTTAGCCTAAAAGATAAGAAATAGTTGCAGCGTATGACATTCCACTTACAGGTCACTTCTGTTATGATGGTAATTAGCATAGAGTTTAAAGAGAAAGAGGATGAGAATGAAGTATTTAGTAGATTTGTTAAAAGGCATGGTTATCGGAGTAGCTAATATTATTCCGGGTGTAAGTGGAGGAACGATGGCCGTTTCATTGGGCATTTATGATCGTTTAATTTCCTCAATCAGTCATTTATTTAAAAATTGGAAAGATAGTTTGAAAACCTTGCTTCCGATTTTAGCAGGAGCAGGCATTGGAATTGTTGCGTTTACCTATACAATTGAATTTTTATTGAGTGCCTATACGTTGCCGACCGCTTTGGCTTTTGTAGGATTGATTTTAGGCGGCGTTCCGATTTTATGGCAATCGCTTCAAGAAGGTCTAAAAAAGCACGGTCAAACCTTCTCGCTTACCCACGGTCTGGCTTTTGTTCTTATGTTTGCGGTAGTTACAGTCCTGCCACTACTGCAAGGGTCGGAAGCTTCTTTTACAGCGATTCAATTAGATCCTTTAAGTTTGCTCAAATTATTTGTTATAGGAATCATTGCATCGGCGACGATGGTGGTACCAGGGATGAGCGGCTCGTTAGTTTTGATGGTCTTAGGTTATTACTATTCGATCATCAATACAATCACAAGTTTCTTAACGGCTTTACGGACAGGTAATATGGATTTGATTCTGCCAAATTTCATTGTTCTGTTTATTTTCGGAATCGGTGTTTTGATTGGGATCTTTTTGATCAGTAAAGCGATAGAGTTTTTATTTGAAAATTATAGCTCGTTAACGTATAGCGGAATTTTAGGTTTGGTATTGGCTTCGCCATTTGCTATCTTGTACAACACACATGCACTGAATGATTTACAGAGTTCCGATGCATTACCGTTTGCTTTGGTGGGTATAGTGCTATTGGTTGGTTGTTTTTATGGAATTTACCAATTAGGCAAAAAAGAAGCTCGTTAAACAAAAAAACATTCATTTAATACAGCAGAACCAATGGTATAACATATTGGTTCTGTTTTTTTCTGCGAAGATCAATAAATATTGTTATCGTATCATTTTGAACAGAAAAAGTATGAAATCACATAGGCGATGAGCTAATAAAATGGTAACGTTTACATGTAAAGCAAATACATCTATTCGGAGGTTTGGAAATGAGTAAATTTAAAAAGTTTTTGTTGGGGTCAGCTGCATTATTAACTATTGGAACATTGAGTGCCTGTGGGGATTCATCCGCAGAAGGCAATGCAACAGGGGATGGAGATAAAATAGGAGTAGCTTTTTATAAATATGATGATACGTATATTTCTTCTGTTCGACAAGCATTAGAAGAGGCTTCAAAAGATAATAAAGATGTGGAGTTATTGATGAATGACTCTAAAGGAGACCAAGCCACACAAAACGATCAAATTGACGTTTTGATTCAAAAAGGCGTAAAAGTTTTATTGGTTAATGTCGTTGATACGGGAGCTGCTCAAACGGTTATTGATAAAGCTTCGGCAGCTGATATTCCGGTTATCTTCTTCAACCGTGAGCCAGATAGTGATGTGTTAAACGGCTATGATAAAGCTCGCTTTGTCGGAACGAAGCCTGAAGAGGCTGGTGTTATTCAAGGCGAAATGGCCGTTGAGTTGTGGAATTCAGATAAAGCTCTCGATAAAAACGGTGATGGTGTTTTGAATTACGTGATGTTAATGGGAGACGCTGATAATCCTGAAGCCATTGCTCGTACACAGTTCTCGGTTTCTACTATTAGAGATGCTGATATTGAAGTAAAAGAGATTGGTCAACAAGTAGCGAATTGGGATGCTGATAAAGCCAATACAGCTGTTTCAGCTTGGTTGTCACGTGAAGGCGACAACATTGAAATGGTTTTAGCTAACAATGACTCAATGGCATCAGGAGCTATTGCAGCTTTACAATCCGGCGGCTATAACAATGATGAGGATAAATTCATCCCGGTTTTTGGTGTTGATGCAACCGATGAAGCAGTGGATTTGATTGCTAAGAATTATATGTCAGGTACCGTTAAGCAAGATGCAGTTGGAATGGCTGACGCAATTTTTGCTTTAGGTGTAAATGCTGCACAAGGCAAAGACTATATTGAAGATACAGATTATGAATACGATGATACAGGTATCTCGATTCGTATTCCTTATCAAGCTTACTCTGGTGAGTAACCAGCTCATTTAGGACTCGGTTTCTTTATTCTCAAGAAAAGCCATCCTTTATATTCTACGAATAGTAGAACGTACTAAAAACTGCATAAGAATTGATAGGATTTTCCGTCTATCAATTCTTATTCTTTTAACAGAAAAAAGTTTGATAAAAGGCGGTGATTTCTATGGCAGCATCCAATTACATCCTGGAAATGCGAGATATTGACAAGGTTTTTCCAGGGGTGAAGGCGTTGGACCAAGCTCAGTTAAAATTAAGACCTGGAACCATCCATGCTTTAATGGGAGAAAACGGGGCGGGAAAGTCAACTTTAATGAAGTGCCTCTTTGGTATTTATATTGAAGACGCAGGAGAAATTTTAATTGATGGTATTCCGACAAACTTCACGAACCCTAAAGATGCATTGGAGCATGGTGTCTCAATGGTCCATCAAGAATTAAATCAAGTGATGCGCAGAAGCATTATGGAAAATATTTGGTTGGGAAGATTTCCAATGAAAGGTTTTTTGGTAGATGAAAAAAAAATGTACGAAGATACCCAAAAAATATTTAAAGAATTAGACATTGATATCAACCCTCGAAAAGAAATCGGTACATTGTCAGTATCCCAACGACAAATGGTAGAGATTGCTAAAGCTGTTAGTTATGGTGCAAAAATTTTAGTATTGGATGAACCGACTTCGTCTCTTTCTGAAAAAGAAGTGAATCATTTGTTCCGAATCATCAATCAATTAAAAGCAGAAGGCTGTGCGGTGGTGTATATCTCTCACAAAATGGAAGAGATTTTGCGAATTTCTGATGAAGTTACTATTATGCGTGACGGACAATGGGTCAGTACGACACCTTCAAAAGAATTAACAATGGGAAAAATCATTAATCTGATGGTTGGACGCGAATTAAACGATCGATTCCCGCCTAAAACGAATGTTCCTGGAGAAGTTGTTATGGAAGTGAAGAACTTAACGGCGACGTATCAACCGTCCATTCAAGGTGTCTCGTTTACTTTACGAAAAGGAGAAGTATTGGGTATCGCTGGTTTGGTTGGCTCAAGAAGAACGGAATTACTCGAAAATATTTTTGGAGTAGCTCGTCATGATAAAGGAGAAATTAAGCTGAATGGGAAAATCATCCATAATAATCATTCACGTGATGCAATTAATAACGGCTTTGCATTTGTCACAGAAGAACGGAGAGCTACCGGTATTTTTGGCGGGCTAAGCATTACATTTAATGCTGTGATCGCTAATTTAAATCAGTATACGAAGTATGGCATGGTCAGTGATAAAATGATGGCTATAGATACAGAACAAGTGATTAAAAGCATGAATGTTAAAACGCCAAGTGCTAAAACACATATTGGAAGTTTATCAGGCGGGAATCAGCAAAAAGTCATCATTGGCAGGTGGTTGCTAACGGATGCAGACATATACTTATTAGATGAACCCACACGTGGGATTGACGTAGGGGCCAAGTATGAAATTTATCAATTGGTTTTAGAATTGGCTAATCGCGGCAAATCAGTTATTGTTGTTTCCAGTGAAATGGCTGAACTGATTGGCATTAGTGACCGAATGCTCGTGATGTCTAATGGACGAGTAGCGGGAATAGATGAAACAAAAAATATGACCCAAGAAGAGATTTTAAGGTTATCAGCGAAGTTTATTTAAATCATCCACTAAGAAAATTCGCATAACTTACAAGATCTTTATAAGAGAGGTGCAACTATGGAAAACACTCGAAAGAGAATGAATCTAAACGATTTTTTACTAAATTATTCTTTGTACATGGTATTAGGAGCTTTAATGTTGGTGGTTATCATCATGGAGCCTTCCTTTATTTCATTGCAAAATATTACGAATATATTAGGACAAGCTTCTACGCGAATCATTATGGCGTTAGGTGCAGCAGGCTTAATTATTTTAAAAGGTACCGACTTATCAGCCGGACGGATTTTAGGTCTTTGTGCAGTAGTCGCTTCTTCGTTAGCACAAAGTACATCGTATGCGTCAAGAATGTACCCTGATTTGCCAGCGCTTCCTCTTATTCTGCCCTTATTAGCGGCTATTGCAGTAGGGATGATGTTTGGTGCTATTAATGGTTTTGGTGTAGCAAAATTAAAAGTACATGCTTTTATTATTACTTTAGGAACTCAGTTGATTGCTTACGGCCTCTCGTGTATTTACATCGATCGTCCGCCAAATGGTGCACAGCCGATTGGCTCACTAGACACACGCTACACCAGCCTAGTTCGTAACACCGTTGATATCGGACCGGTTAAATTACCTTATGTGATTTTTTACGCTGCTATTATCTCTGTAATCATGTGGTTTGTTTGGAACAAGACGAAATTAGGGAAAAATATGTATGCTATCGGTGGGAACACAGAAGCAGCTGAAGTTTCGGGTGTAAATATCGTTAAAAACATTATGATTATTTTCATTATTTCAGGTGTATTATACGGAATTGCTGGTTTCTTAGAAGCCGCTCGTATTGGTTCGACAACGAGTAATACAGGATTGAACTATGACCTTGATGCTATTTCAGCTAGTGTTATTGGCGGAGTTTCTTTCTCAGGCGGAGTTGGAACGATCCCCGGAGTCATTATGGGAGTTGTTATCTTACAGTTTATCAACTATGGTTTGACATTTGTTGGTGTCAGCCCGTATCTTCAATACATTATCAAAGGGTTGATCATTATTTTAGCAGTTTCGATTGACGTTCGTAAATACATTGTTAAAAAATAAGAACTAAAGGAAATGAGAGTGGTTCAATATGGAAGAAATAGAACACGTTGACCTCACACAACCAGAAGATCAAACGAAAGTAAAACAAACACTTGGAAAAGATTCGCTCTATGAAAAAATTGACGTTAGTGTTGAATCAATGAATAAGTTTATTTTGGGGATTGTTGTATCATTGATCGTCGTCTTAGGATTTGCATTATTGAGTTAAGTTATTAATAAAAAATTCGCAGTAGAGGTTAAAAAAACTCTAATGCGAATTTTTTCTGCCTAACAGTCTTCTCAAAATCTTTTTTATGTTAAAGTTAAAAGAAAAAGAACGGTTTATCCAAACATAAAAGAATTTCGTTCAAAAAAAGAGGAGGTCTACAATGCAAAGCAATCAAAACAGAATCAAAACATTTCTCGAAGATTTAAGTTTGTTTACTGCAACACCGGGAACAGGGACCACGCGGTTAACGTATAGTCCTGAAGATCAATTAGCTAGAACCTATCTGAAAGAACAGATGAAACAAGTGGGTTTAAAAGTTCGGGAAGATGCGGTTGGCAATATTTATGGTCGGTTGGAAGGGAAAGATGCATCTTTGCCAGCGGTTATTGTCGGTTCGCATTTTGATAGCGTACCCAATGGCGGTGCATTTGATGGTCCAGCTGGTGTTGTGACCGGATTGGAAGTTGCGGCTTTATTCCAAGAAAATCAACTACAACCGGTCTATCCATTGGAAATTATAGCAATGGTTGAAGAAGAAGGTTCCCGTTTTGGGTCTGGTTTATTAGGTTCCCGAATGCTTGCCGGTCAAGTTTCAGCAGAAAGTTTGATCAGTATGAAAGACGCTTCTGGAGTTTCAGTGAATGAAGCCATGCTTGCATTAGGCTTTAACGGCAATCAATTACCCGAAGCAAGACGGACAGGCAAAGATGTTAAAGCGTTCATTGAATTGCATATTGAGCAAGGGCCTGTTTTAGAAGATGCTGGTGAAGATGTAGGGATCGTAGAGACGATCGTCGGAATGACGGAACTTAAAGTCACCATCACTGGGCGAGCAGGACATGCTGGAACGACACCAATGGATGCTAGACGAGATGCGTTGGCTGCAGCGGTTCAGATACTAGCAGATTTGCCCCAGTTAGCAATAGAGGCTGAAGAAGCTACTGTACTGACAGTTGGCAAATTAACGGTTTACCCGAACGGTGCAAATGTGATTCCGAATATTGTTGTATTCACTGTAGACATCCGCTCTAAATCAGAAGCGTGTGTTCAAGCCGTTGACCAACAAGTTAGAACCATCATTCAAACAAGAACTCCCATGGGGATAACGGCTGAAATCGAAGAGATGTTGTATCAACAGCCGGTTCAATTATCTGGAAAAATTCACCAGCAATTAACGGCCAATTCTGAGGCATTAGGATTAAAATCACGGTCGATGGTTAGTGGTGCTGGACACGATGCTATGGTTTTTGCCGGGTTTACAGAAGTTGGATTAGTATTTGTTCCAAGTAAAGACGGTTTAAGTCATACACCTGAAGAGTGGACAGATTATGAGCAGATACAAAAAGGCATCGAAGTGGTCTATGAAACAGTTAAACAGTTGACAAAAGCGGAAATTTAAAAATACCCTAGAAAGCCCGTCTCAGTAATAGACACTGAGACGGGCTTTTGGTCTTATAATTTAAAAACAAAATCAGATAACATCAGTATCAGCGGCATAGTAATAATAGAGAGCGAAGTAGATAAAATGACTAATCGCGCTCCATACTCATAATCACCGCCGTAAATTTGTGAGAACAGTGCAGTATTAACGGCTATCGGCGCACAGGAAGCAATGGATAAAACCATCAAAATCAAATAATCGTCAATGGGCAGCAGCCAAAGAATGCCTAATCCAACGATTGGCAAAATCACTAAGCGTAAGAGACTCACCCAATAGGCTTTTAATGAAGTGAAAACCTCGAGCAATTTACTGCGGGCTACGTAACTCCCTAATAAAACCATCGCTAAAGGTGTGTTCAAATTTCCTATCGTGTACAATGCTTCAGAAACAACAAAAGGCAATTTTATTTGTAAGACATAGAGTGTTAAGCCGATAATAGCTCCAATCGTTGCAGGATTAAAGATAGCTTTTCGTGGTGTAATCAGGTTGCGGTCTCCTGACAGGGTATAGATGCCGTACGTCCACTGAGAGAGAGTCGTTGCAGTCATATAAGCGGTCATATAAAAAACACCTTCGTAGCCAAGAACAGCCATAACCAAGGGAATACCAACGAAAGCTGAATTCGAAAAAATAGCAGCATAACGGTCAATTCGCTCCTCTTTTTTTAAAACAAGTCGATTGACTGCGATTCTTGATCCAATTAAGAGAAAGCCAGTCCCCATGGTGATGAAGAGCCCTTTTAGTTGTGCCCACTCGTAGTCTTGTTGAAAAGACATGATCAGAATGGTGGGAGTTATGTAAGTTGTTAACATACTAGCGATTTGTTTGGTTACTGAAGTATCTAAGACCTCTTTTTTTACCAGCAAGTACCCAAATAAAATCAGCAGAAACATAATGCCTAATTGTTCTGAAATGATGCCAGAGACATTCACTTATTTTTCACATCCAGTCTTTGAAAAGTTACATAGTACTAGTATACATGATTCTTATTTTAAGAGAGTAAGAAAAAACCAATCGTTTGAACTACAAAACAAACAATGGTTTTCAGCAATATACTGAAAACCATTGTTACAGTAAAGGGTTCTTAGATTGATAACATTAATGGTTGCGGACTGGAATCAATTTTTTAGTGTGTACAAGACGGAAGAAATAAGAAGCAATGAAGAGTGGGAAAACTAAACTAAGAGTGAAAATGAATTTTAACAATAACATTGCATTCAAAGTAGTCATCATTGATCATCCTTTCTACGGCAGTACATCAAGTTTAAATCAAACGACAGTTGACAGAAGCAAGATTCTTTATAGGTTAATTATGTTGTTTAAACAAAGAATAATCAAACGATATGCAAAGCGGACCAAGAAAACCAAAAATCAAAAAATAGGTTCCTGGTCTTTATCTAAATGCAGATTCAATTGCCAATTGACACCGTATTTATCGGCGATCCAGCCGAATTTTTTTGCATACGGCAAAGGAGCAAGAGGCATCATCACAGTGCCGTTGTGTTTCAGTTTAGTAAAAGTCGTTTCCAGCTCTTCTTCGTTAGCACAAGTGACGAACAAAGACATAGCCGGTGAAAAGTGATGAGTATCTCCATTTGTATTATCGATGGCCATAATTTGCTGTCCTTTAATAGAAAAAATAGCGTGAAGCACAATACCGTCATTTTCTTTCATAGAAATCAGGTTGAAATCTTTGAAGACAGAGGAATAAAAGGTTAAAGCTTCTTTTGCATCGCCATTAAACATGAGAAATGGAAAAACAGATTGAGTCATAGAAATCGCTCCTTTTGATAGTAGTACCTTTATTTTCTCTCGAATAAAAAACAGAGTCAATTTTTAACACTCTAAAAAGAAAACTAAATTACTGTCACGAGTTATTAAGAACTTCTGTCTCCTCCAATAGATTGTTTTCTTTAGTTGAAAGCGTTATAATAAAAATGAAAGAGAATAGACCAAAGAACTGGAGTGGTTGAATGTATCAAGCAGCAGAAGATCGTTACAACAATATGATTTACAATCGTGTAGGGAACAGTGGATTAAAATTGCCAGCATTGTCTTTAGGAATGTGGCACAATTTCGGTGACGTGGATTTATTTGAAAACAGCCGTAAAATGGTTCACCGTGCATTCGACTTGGGAATCACGCATTTTGACTTAGCCAATAACTACGGTCCTCCAGCGGGCAGTGCCGAAGAAAATTTTGGCCGTATTTTAAAGAAAGATTTGCTTCCATACCGTGATGAACTGATCATCTCAAGTAAAGCTGGTTATTATATGTGGCCAGGTCCTTATGGCGAGTTTGGTTCTAAAAAGAATTTGACGGCTAGTATTGATCAAAGTTTGACACGGATGGGATTAGATTATGTTGATATTTTTTATTCTCACCGTCCAGACCCGGATACACCTTTTGAAGAAACAGCGCAAGCATTGGACTTAATGGTTCGCCAAGGCAAAGCCTTATATATTGGAATCTCTAATTATTCTGCCGAACAAACAGCTGAAATTTCAAAAATTTTCAAAGAATTAAAAACGCCATTCATTATTCACCAACCCTCTTACAGTATGTATAACCGTTGGATAGAAGATGGTTTACAAGACGTTTTACAAGAAAACCAATTAGGGTCCATTGCGTTTAGTCCTTTAGCGCAAGGTATGTTGACAGACCGTTATTTGAACGGTATACCGAAAGATTCACGAGCTGGTCGGACAACGAGTCAATTCTTAGATGAAGAAAAAGTGAAAGCTACGTTAGAGCAATCAAGAGCGCTAAATGAAGTTGCGAAACGCCGCGGTCAGACATTAGCTGAAATGGCTGTATCTTGGATTTTAAGAGATGGAAAAGTTACGAGCGTTTTGATTGGAGCCAGCAAAGTAAGCCAAATCGAAGATAATGTAAAAGCATTAGATAACCTTGATTTTTCTCTTTCAGAATTAGCAGAAATTGAAAAGATTTTGAAACGTTAGTCAAGTGAACTTTTAATTGGGCCTTTTTGTTCTAGATAACAATAGAATAAGAGGGTTCAATTTTATGGAGAGGTGTTTTAAATGAACTTTAAACGAATTCATCATGTCGCTATCATTGCTTCTGATTATCAAAAATCTAAAGACTTCTATACCAATATTTTGGGATTGGAAATTATTCAAGAAAATTACCGTCCTGAAAGAGACTCTTATAAATTAGATTTAAAAATTGGCGAAAGTGAAATTGAGTTATTTTCTTTTCCTGACCCGCCAGAACGTCCCTCTATGCCGGAAGCTGCTGGCCTGAGACATTTGTGTTTTTACGTTAACGATATTGATGAAGCAGTAGCTGAATTAAACCAAAAAGGAGTCGAAACTGAGCCGATTCGCCGAGACGAATATACAGGCGGGTATTTTACTTTTTTTAAAGATCCAGACGACTTGCCGATCGAGCTACATGAGTAACTTTTGTATAAAAGCGTGAGATACGTTAAAATGAGGATTGTAGGCAATAAAATAAGAGATAGGAGTTTTTGTTAAATGGCTAAAAAAATGTTGCACACTTGTGTGCGTGTAAGAGACTTAGACAAATCGATGGATTTCTATACGTCTGTTTTAGGGTTTAAAGAAGTTCGTCGCTTGGATTATCCAGAGTTTAAATTCACATTGGTTTATCTAGCTATCGAAGAAGGCGGCTATGAATTAGAGTTGACTTATAACTATGGTCAAACAGAACCATATGACTTAGGAAACGGTTATGGTCACATTGCTGTTGGTGTGGATGACTTAAAAGCAACACACGAAGAATATACAGCATTGAAGTGCGACATGACAGATATAAAAGGTTTATCTGACGGCGCAGCAAGTTACTTTTTTGTGATGGACCCAGATGGATATAAAATTGAAGTTATTCAAAACTAAAAAAGTTAAAAAGAAAAAACAGACCATTTTTATGGTCTGTTTTTTCTTTTTAAGAAGCTATTTTTCGGATCCGAATTGTTCAATTAAATGCATCAAGTTTTTGCTGTGCCAAGGAGTGGCGGTATATTCTTGTGGAATAAAATAATGTTCTGCAGGTTTTTGAGTGTTTTTATAATCCACAATCAATTCATTATCAGCTGCCGGCTTTTCAAACCGTATTTTTTCAATCTCACTTAAAGGGATTTGATTGTAAACTCCTTCTTTTAATGAATCAGTTTTTGTATCTAAGGGCATGAGTACGAGTTCATGTTTAGAAAAGTTAATGCAATAGGGTTTGTTTTTCTCCATTCCAAGTAACTTTTTAAACCAATTTTTTTTAGTGGGCAGTTTTTCAGCAAAGATTGTTTGTCCAGGTATGGCTTCTAAACCATGCCGTTTTAAATAATCCAAAATAGTCTTTTCGTTCATATTGTGATGCCTCCTCTTGCTATCTGACGTCACGGTTGAATAAGAAAACCCTAGACTAAGTATAGAGCAGAAAAATAGTAAATACCAATAAAACGCATATCAAAAGGAATAAAAAGATAGAATGTAAGGGTTTTACTTTTGTCTAGCTTTTTTTAAAAGAATAGCTTATTCTTATAGAGAGGAGTGTGACAAAATGACATTATTGACAATCGATATTGGCGGAACGTCTATCAAATATGGCGTTTGGGAAAATGAAGAGTTAAGCCATAAAGGCAATTTAAAGACGCCAGCTACTTGGGAAGAAATGAAAAGCAGTTTAATAAGAATCAAAGAGACAGCAGAAGAAACGTTTACGATCGATGGAGTGGCGTTCAGTTCTCCTGGGGCAGTGAACCAAGAAAAACGCATTATTGAAGGTGCGAGTGCTCTGCCTTATTTACATAACTTTCCAATCTATGATGAACTGGAAACCGTTCTTAACTGTCCCGTAACTTTTGAAAACGATGCCAATTGTGCCGCTTTAGCCGAAATTTGGAAAGGGGCGGCTAAAGGATTAAAAAATGTCTTATTTGTTGTGGTCGGAACAGGAATCGGCGGAGCGGTGATCGTAGACGGTCAAATTCAACACGGCAAGCACCTATTCGGCGGGGAATTTGGGTTTATGTTAATGACAGAAAATGAAACATTCAGTACTTTAGCGACAGCTGTTAATATGGCTAAACGTTATGCGAAAAGAAAAGGCTACGAACCTGAAACGATTTCAGGAAAAAAAATGTTTCAACTTGCAGATGAAGGCGACCAGATAGCGCAAGAGGAAGCAGCGACCTTCTATACCTATTTAGCCCGTGGTATTTATAACTTGCAATATAGCTTTGACCCAGAAGTTATTTTAATTGGAGGCGGAATTTCAAATAAGGCTGGTTTAGTAGAAAAATTAGAAGAAGAATTTGATAAAATTTTAGAAACAGTTAAAATTGCACCATTCAAACCATTGATTAGAACCTGTGAGTTCAAGAATGATGCAAATTTAATTGGCGCAGTAGCTAATTATTTACAGTAAGCGAAAAAACAGTCAGAAGGGTGTATTACATGGAACTAAAGAAAGAAGCGACCATTTTATTTATTGGAGACAGTATAACCGATGCAAATCGCAGACGTGAAGATCCAACAGATTTAGGCTACGGTTATCCTTTACTGGTAGCGGCTGCTTTATTGGAACGTTATCCTGAATTAAATCTGTCGCTAGTAAATCGCGGTATAGACGGCAATAAAATCACTGATTTGGCAAACCGGTGGGAAGAGGATTGTTTAGCTCTGGATCCTGATATTGTCTCGATTTTGATTGGGATCAATGATACCTGGCATAATGTGGGAACGGAAGCGTTTGGAACACAAGAGTCTATCGATAGATTTGAATTCTACTACCGTATCTTATTACAAACTGTTAAAGAACGAACCAACGCCCAAATTATCTTAATGGAACCTTTTGTTTTACCGCATCCCATATATAGAAAGGAATGGCGGATAGATTTAAATTCAAGAATTCAAGTTATTCGCAAACTAGCAAAAGAATATGAAACAGATTTTGTGGCATTAGATGAGAGACTGAATGCGCTGGGGATGAAACAAAGTTATGCTTATTGGACTGGTCAAGATGGCGTTCATCCAACGCTAGCAGGACATGCAGTCATTGCAAAAGCCTGGTTAGAACAACTTGAGAATTAATAGTTCGAAATATTTTGAGAGTTTTTTTAATTTTGTGCTTTTCGGCTACGCCCGAAAAGGTCCGTCTTGATTGGATTGGTGGAGCAATTCTTGTTAAGGACCCTATCAAGGATGGAATAACTGACTTAAGGTCCTTAAAACCAGGATATGGACCTTAACTAGTAGGGAAAACATTGGATAAGGTCCGCAAACTCCTTTTGAGTACTGTAGGATTTTAAATTCACATTTTTAATAAAGAGGTATAAGAAAGAATTTTTTGAAAAAAATTTATCCGCACATTTATTCCTTCTAATTCTATAAAATTTTCTATTGCAGTACGATCCTAAATATCACTCGATATATAAGGGGGATTTGACAAAGCAACAAGCTTCTATGAGCTTTTGAAGTGCTTTTTTGTATTCAAGGTCTCGCCTTGTTAGAACAACTTGGAAATCATTTTAAAAAAAATCAATAAGACTTGTAAATAAAGATATCCTGTGGTATAGTACTATACATGCGATGAGTTGACTCTGACCAGGTGACTTCGGTCATTTCGCTGCGGCGACTAGTGGTTAGAATTAGACAAGGCACACCGTACTTAGGTACAACTGCGAGATGCAGGTGTTTGGACCCCTCTGTTTTGTGGAATTCATGGGACCTATTTATGAAAATAAATATTGTCGGAAAAGGTACTGGCTTTTGTCAGTGCCTTTTTTTTTGCGATAAAAATAACGATTGTAATTAATGTTATTGCGAAATGAATTAAAGAGCAAGTTTAAGGCAATCATAAAAGAGTAGGAAAACCCTTCTTTTGATTGAAAACCATTCGTTGCAATTTGTGATCCACAAGGTAAAATAAAGAGAACAGTATCTGTTATCTTGAAGGGAGTACAAAAGTTGGAAACAAATGCATTAGGAGTTATTTGGTCATTGGTGTATGTGAGAGTCATCTTAAGCGGCGTTTCGCTGATGCAAAAAAATGGCACTTGAAAGAAGAAAGTTCACGCAAACTTATCCATATCCTATTAGGGAATTGGGTTTTTATTGCATTGTATTATTTTACGTCGCCTATAGCAGCAGCAATCGTTCCTATGCTAGCGATCATAATGAATTACCTGTCTGTTGAAAAAGGTTTGATCAAGGCCATGGAACGGTCAGAAAATAAAACATTTGGAACGGTCTGGTACGCAGTATCTTTGTTGCTGCTTATTAGCAGCGCTTTGTATTTGGATAAGCTTTATTTAGCTTTAGGCGGAATCTTGAGTATGGCTTATGGTGATGGTTTAGCAGCAGTCGTAGGAACAAAATGGGGCAAAATTAAATTACCCGCTAAATTTGGCGACAAAACACTAGAAGGTTCAGTAACAGTTTTTAGTGTAGTAGCCGTCATTACTGGTTTTCTTGCTTATATCTATTTACCGGTTCCTTTCATTCTGGTTGGAGTGGCGGCTGGCTTTTGCGGTATGCTTTTAGAGTTATTTACGACTAGGGGTTACGACAATTTAAGTTTTCCAATTGGAATAGCTGTTTTATTGTATTTATTTAGTTTTCCGCTGCTGACCGGTATGATTGTTAACAGTGTTTTGACTGTATTCATTCTATTTGTAGCTTGGTTAGTCGATGCACTAACGGCCAGATCTTGTCTAACAGCTTATCTAGTCGGAACAGTGTTGTATGTGTTCGGCGGGTGGACGGTTTATTCAGCAATGATCCTTTTTGCGGGTCTCGGAAGTGGTTTGAGCAAACTTGGCATAGAGCAAAAAGTTGCAGCGACTCAGTTACACGAACGAAAAGGCACACGTGGTTCTGTACAAGTGATTGCGAATGCTCTTCCAGCTGTTCTTTTTGTACTTATTGCCTGCTTAACTCAAAATGATGCGTTTAAATTGGCAGCGTTGGTTAGTTTTGCTGCAGCTAGTGCCGATACCTTTTCTTCAGAGGTAGGCATGCTGAGCAGCAAGCCGCCGATTTCGATTTTAACGCTGAAGCCTTTACAAACAGGGTTGTCTGGCGGAATAAGTGTGTTGGGTCTGCTTAGTGGTATCGTAGGTTCAGGTATAATCGCTTTATTAGCTTTAGGTCAGTATTCTGTCCAAATTTTTTTGATGGTGTGGTTATTCGGTTTTATTGGAACAGTGATAGACAGTGTATTTGGCAGTACTTTGCAAGCCAAATATAAAAGTGCAAGTGGGATAACAGAACGCAAAACTCAAAATGGTCAACTGCTCGAACAGGTTTCCGGCTTAGGGTTTATTACCAACGATGTGATTAACTTTGTGACCGTAATGGTGACGGGACTTTTATTTGTCTTATTTGTTTGAGTAGTTGCGTTCCATTAACAAGGATGTGTTAAAATAAAAGCAGTTAATGAAAAATGAGGAACCAATAGAAAGTAGGGAAAACGATGAATGTGATCGATTTGCATTGTGATGCATTATTAAAACTACAAGAAGCTAAAGGACAACTAAGTTTTAAAGATTCAAAAGAATTGAATGTCAACCTAAGCCGTCTAAAAGAAGGAAAAGTAAAAATCCAAGCTTTTGCTATTTTTCTTGATCCCGCTATTGTCGTAGAAGAAAAGTACGCAGCAGCTTTGGAACAAATCACTTATTATCAAGAAGAAGTATTAGCTAAGAATCCTGAAATGAAACAAATCAAGCAATGGGAAGATATACATACTCTGCAAGAAAGCGAAATTGGTTCCTTTTTAACGTTAGAAGGAGTTGAAGCGATTGGAAATGATTTGACAAAGCTAGACCACTTGTTAGATTTAGGGGTGTTATCCGTAGGGCTGACATGGAATCCTGCTAACTTAGCCGCAGACGGTATTCAAGAACCAAGAGGCGGGGGGTTAACATCTTTTGGTTTTGAAATCGTTAAACGCTTAAATGAACGAAAAGTCTTTACGGATGTGGCTCATTTAAGTGTCAAGGGTTTTTGGGACGTCATGGAAGCAGCGAAATATCCGATTGCGACACATTCCAATGTGTTGCGTTTATGCCGCCACGTTAGAAATTTAAACGACGATCAAATCAAAGCTTTGGTTAAAAGAGATGCCATGATACACGTCGTTTACAATCCGCCTTTTACAGTTGACGAAGGAGAATTAAAAGGAGCCGCGATACCGGACCTAGTGCGTCATATTGAGGCATTAGTGGATTTAGGAGCGGTTGCTAACATCGGTTTTGGATCTGACTTTGATGGAATCAGTTCGCATATTGAAGGATTGACACATGCAGGCGAAGTACAAAACTTGATTTTGGCTTTGTGCGAAACATTCACTAAAGAAGAAGTTGCAGGTTTTACCGGCCGAAATTTTTTAGAACATTTGCCTAAATAATGAACTGCTGGACTGAACTAGTTGTGATAGTTAAAACAACTGGTTCTTTTTTATCAAAATTATACTGATTTCATAAAGAATGAATTAGAACAAACTTTCACATGGCTGCTTTCTTATCCTTGAATTAATCCTTTTTTTGGCGTATGCTACTAAAAGAGCTGAAAAGAAATAAAGTAGGTGAGGAAGGTTATATGAAACAATTAAAAAAATACAGTTTGATCATCATTGGCTTGGCGTCATTTGTTCTTGGAGCTATTGGCTCGTTCTTACCGTTACTGCCTACTACGCCGTTCTTGCTATTAGCACTTTACTGTTTTACTCGGAGCTCAGAAAAGTTCAACTGGTGGTTGAAATCAACAAAACTTTACCAAAATTATGTGGGGGAATATTTAGAGCACCGCTCTATCTCAATTGATAAAAAAATAAAGATGTTGATCAGCATTTATATTATGGTAGGAATATCTATTTATTTTGTTCCTATTTTATTGATTAAAGTGATGTTGGGCCTGATGCTTGTTACTCAAACCGTTGTTTTATTATTCTTTGTTAAAACAAGAAAAATCAATGAAAACGAATAAATAAAAGGCTCAGTAAGGGTTATTCCCTTTGCTGAGCCTTTTTTAATTTTTTGTTGTTAATAGCCCATCGGCAATTGTTTTTGTAATTCTTGCAGTTCTAACTTCCGGACATCTCGAGGTAAGAACCGGCGAATATCTTCTTCGTTAAACCCGACTTGCAGCCTTTTTTCATCGATTAAGATGGGGCGGCGAATTAAACCTGGGTTTTTCAGAATCAATTCGAGCAATTCTTGTAAAGGCATCTCCTCTAAAGAAATATTTAAACTTTGAAAGACTTGCGAACGAAAAGAAATAATTTCTTCCGTACCATTTTCAGTCAGCCTTAGAATTGATTTAAGTTCAGCGATCGATAACGGTTCATTGAAGATATTCTTTTCTAAGTAATCTATGTGGTTTGCTTCCAACCATGCACGCGCTTTTCGGCAAGACGCACAACTTGGGGATGTATATAAAGTAATCATTTTTATGTCCTCCTTATTAAGTCAAAACAGATGTTGAGCTAAGCAAGTGGAGCGAAGAAGAAAGGATTAAGTAAACCCTTACAATTAATAGTATAAACTAAAAAAAAAAAAATACAATAGGTTTTGCCACATTTCGGCCACAATTTTAAACATTTATCCTAAAAAGAAACATTTGCCACGAACGCAATCTAGTTTCGTTAACTAGTTTGCATAGTTATGTGTTCTATGATAAAATAAAAAAACAAAGAACGTTGCTCTCGAAAGAAGCGCGTTGGAATCAAATGACAGGGAACGGAGGAAGCAAGATGAAAAAAAATGAAGTTTTTTCTAAACGATACTTAATCACAAATGAAGTTCTAAACGCGGTCACTCATGGTATTGGTGTCGGATTGAGTATCGCTGGATTAATCGTCTTACTCTTAAAAGGGGCGCAAACAGGTTCCACGTTGGAGATAGTATCCTATAGTATTTTTGGTGCTTCTTTGATTTTGCTGTACTTATGTTCGACCCTTTACCACAGTTTGATTTTCACGCGCGCCCGAAAATTATTTAAAATTTTTGACCATAGCAGTATCTATGTCTTGATTGCTGGAAGTTATACACCGTTGTGTTTGATCACAATAGGCGGCGCAAAAGGCTGGGCATTATTCTATGTCGTATGGGTCATTGCTATCTTAGGAATTATTTACAAGAGTCTTTGGATTGAAAAGTTTAAAAATTTATCGACAGTGTTGTATATTGGCATGGGTTGGTTGTGTATGGTAGCGATCAAAGAACTTTATGCGGGATTAGGCACGAATGGCTTTGGCCTATTGTTAGCTGGCGGATTGGCTTTTACCATTGGAGCAGCTTTCTACAGCATGCGTTCCGTAAAATTTATGCATGTTTTATGGCATTTGTTTGTAATGACCGGAACTGGATTTATGTATTTTGCAATCTTGTTATATACCTAAACAATAAAAAAACTAAAAAATGATCAACTCAAGTTCCTACATAAAAGAGAAAGGAGCTTGAGTTTTTTTGTCGGTTGGTTTATCTAAATTCTTTCATAAAGTAAGTACTTTAAAATTGACAGTCATAATTTAGAAAGCTAAGCTAAAACTATATGCTGTTAGGTTAGAAAAAGGAATGTTAAGCTCATAAAAGGAGGGTCTTTATGAAAAAGAAGTTGAGGGTTACCAGTTTTTTGATGATGGGGATTTTTATGTTAGCAGCTTGCGGCAATGGGGAAAGTTCAACAGGTTCAGATACTGCTGAAGTTCCGCAAAAAATGGTCGCAACGGCTACAGGAGAATTAGCTACATTAGATAGTGCTTTGTATAGCGATGTTACGAGTTCTGATGCTATTGGGCAAATTTTTGAAGGGCTGTATCGGATTGATGGCAAAAATAATCCCGAGCTAGGATTAGCTGAAAGTGAACCGGATGTAAGTGAAGATGGCAAAACGTATACATTTAAGTTGAGAGAGGCTGTGTGGTCAAATGGAGATGCTGTTACAGCAGAAGACTTTGTTTATGCTTTTCAAAAAGTCGTTGATCCTGAAAATGGTTCACCTAGTTCAAATCAAATGGATATCTTTAAAAATGCTGCAGCTATCCGTAATGGAGAAATGGCTTTAGAGGAATTAGGGGTAAAAGCAGTAGATGAAAAAACACTGGAGTTAACTTTAGAAAACCCGATTACTTATCTGCCAAAATTATTAACAGGCACCCCGTTTTTCCCGCAAAATAAAAATTTTGCTGGCGATCAAGGACAACAGTATGGAACGCATAGCGATAAAGTCGTCACGAATGGACCTTTTACCATTTCCAAATGGAACGGAACCAATTTGAACTGGACCTTTACCAAAAACCCTGAGTATTGGGATGCCGAAAACGTTAAAATGGAACAAATCGATGTTGAAGTTATTAAAGAAACCAGTACCGGCGTGAATTTGTTTGATAGCGGAGATGTTCAATACACCACGTTAGCCAATGAATATGCCAAACAGTACCAAGATTCACCGGATTATCATGATCAATTAAAGTTTTTATACGGATACGTTTCATACAATGAAAAGCGCGAGATCACTGGAAATGTGCACTTGCGAAGAGCTTTATCTTTAGCAGTCGATAAAGAAGTCTTTACCAATACTGTTTTGAATGATGGTTCTCAACCGTTAAATGGAATCATACCAGCGGGTTATGCCAGCAATCCCGAAACCGATGAAGATTTTCGTGCTGAAAACGGGGATTTTTTAGCCTACGATGTTGAAGCCGCACAAGCTGAATGGGAAACAGCAAAAAAAGAGTTGGGACAGACAGAAATACAATTGGAATTATTAACATCGGACACAGAAGCATCTAAAAAAACTGGCGAATTTTTACAAGCACAATTCGAACAGAATCTGCCAGGTTTATCCATTAGTTTGCGAAATGTGCCGTTAAAAAATCGTTTGAATTTAACCGAACAAGGCGAATTTGATATGGCCTTTTCAACTTGGACACCTGATTATGAAGACCCTATTAACTTTTTAGAAATTTATCAATCTACCGGCGGTTTAAATACAAGTGGATATGTGAGTGAAGCCTACGATCAAGGCATTAATGAGGTCAAATCTACATTAGCCATCGACCCATTAAAGCGTTGGGAAAAAATGTTGGAATTAGAAAAACTATTGATCGAGCAAGATGCCGTGATCACGCCTATTTACCAAGGCGCACAAGCTTACTTGTTGGCGCCTGAAGTTAAAAATTTATTAGTTTTGCCGTTAGGACGAACAGTTTCTTATCGCTTAGTCTCAATAGAGGAATAAACTGAAAAGTAAGTTTGATAAGAAAAGAGAGAAAACAGCTTGTTTTCTTTCTTTTTTTTGTTTAGAAAATATTTTCTTTTTAAATGTGTTGACGAAAACATTTTCATGAAGTAGAATAA
Organism: Carnobacterium sp. CP1; assembly: GCF_001483965.1. Lineage (NCBI taxonomy): Bacteria > Bacillati > Bacillota > Bacilli > Lactobacillales > Carnobacteriaceae > Carnobacterium > Carnobacterium antarcticum. The sequence goes on along the minus strand of NZ_CP010796.1, from coordinate 1,221,910 downwards.
AGCAACAGAAATGAAAAAGTTAAAGGAGCGAAAAAAATGAAAACATTCTTTGAAAAAGCACAACAATTTGGAAAATCATTTATGTTACCGATTGCAATCTTACCAGCAGCAGGTTTGTTGCTTGGAATTGGTGGCGCTTTATCAAACCCGAACACCGTTAGTGCTTATCCGGTTTTAGATGTGAGTTGGCTGCAAGCTATTTTTACAGTCATGAGCAGTGCCGGAAATATCGTCTTTGCTAATTTACCTGTCATCTTTGCGGTCGGTGTTGCTATTGGACTAGCTCGTAATGATAAAGGTACAGCTGCGTTGGCTGCGTTGATCGGTTACCTCGTAATGCATTCAACAACAAATGCTATTCTAGGGCTTACTGGCCAGTTGGTTACGGAAGATTTAGCTGCTGTTGGTCAAGGCGTTACACTAGGTATTCAAACTCTTGAGTCTGGTGTTTTTGGTGGTTTAGTAGTAGGAATCATGGCTTCTTGGCTGCATAACCGTTATTATAAAATTGAATTGCCGCAGTATCTCGGTTTCTTCGGAGGTTCACGTTTTGTTCCGATCGTCACTTCTTTAGGAGCCATTATTTTAGGTACGATCATGTACTTTGTTTGGCCTTTCTTCCAAGGAATTATTTTTAGTATCGGAGATGTCGTTAATGCAACTGGATACATCGGAACTTTCTTCTACGGCTTTATCTTGCGACTTTTAGGACCCTTTGGACTACACCATATTTTCTACTTGCCTTTCTGGCAAACCGCTTTAGGTGGAACATTGGAAGTTGGTGGCCATCTAGTTCAAGGAACACAAAATATCTTCTTCGCTCAATTGGCCGATCCTTCAACAACACAATTCTTTGAAGGAACTTCACGTTTCATGTCTGGCCGTTTCATCACAATGATGTTTGGTTTGGTAGGAGCTGCTTATGCGATTTACAAAACCGCTAAACCTGAAAATAAAAAAGTTGTCGGCGGGCTGATGTTATCTGCAGCTTTAACTTCTTTTTTAACAGGAATCACTGAACCGCTTGAGTTCTCGTTTTTATTTATTGCACCACCATTATATGTCGTACATGCATTTTTTGATGGCTTAGCCTTTATGATGGCTCACATTTTCGAAATTACCATCGGGCAAACATTCTCTGGCGGATTTATTGACTTTATCCTATTTGGAGTTTTGCAAGGAAATGCCAAAACACATTGGATGTATGTTATCGTTATAGGGATCGTTTGGTTCTTCTTGTATTATTTCACTTTCAAGTTCTTGATTTTAAAATTCAATTTCAAAACGCCTGGACGGACAGATAAACTAGAAGTAGCTGAAAGCAAAGAAAAGCCAGAAGGACGAGCACTTAATATCATCAACGCTTTAGGCGGAGAAGAGAACTTGGTCAATGTAGATAACTGTGCTACTCGTTTACGTGTTACTGTTAAGGATGGGACAAAAGTTAACGAAGCTCAGTTGCAGGAAACCGGCAGCAAAGGCGTCGTGATCAAAGGAAATGGAGTTCAAGTTATTTACGGCCCGCAAGTGACGGTCATCAAAAATGAAGTAACCGAATTATTAGGAGATGAATAAGTAAATGAATATGTTAAAACAAGTAAAATCAAAATTAATCGTTTCATGTCAAGCTTTAGCACACGAACCATTGCACAGTTCATATATTATGGGCCGCATGGCAGTAGCTGTTGAAGAAGGCGGCGCTAGCGGTATCCGTGCCAATTCAAAAGAAGATATCATTGAAATCAAGAAAAATACGAAATTGCCTATCGTTGGAATCGTAAAACGCGATTATGAAGATTCAGAAATTTTCATTACCGCAACAATGAAAGAAATAGACGAGTTAGCGGAAACGGGTTGTGAAATGATTGCGTTGGACGCAACTTGCCGCAAACGTCCCAATGGTGAAAAGTTATCAGATTTTGTTCAAAACATCCGTGTAAAATATCCAGATGTTTTATTGATGGCAGATATTTCAACAATCGAAGAAGCTGTTGAGGCAGAAAAATTAGGTTTCGATTGTGTTTCAACGACATTGATGGGTTATACAAAAGAATCAGAAGGCCACAATATCGCTGATGAAGACTTTGCCAGACTAAAAGAAATTTTAAAAACAGTCAAAATTCCGGTAATTGCAGAAGGACATGTGGATACTCCTGAAAAAGCAAAACGTTGCCAAGAATTAGGCGTTTATTCAATGGTGGTCGGAAGTGCTATCACAAGACCACAATTGATCACAAAAGCATTTGTAGACAAAATGAACAGTTAATAAATAAGCTCACAGCTAGAAGTCAAAACCGACTTCTAGCTGTGAGTTTATTTAGTTGTAAAGAGACGGATTTTTTAAATTGTTTTTTGGTCTTTTTTAAGTGAATGTGCAGACAGCTTCAAGAAATATCTAGAAAAACTGTTGCAAACTATTTGAACAAGTCATAAATTAAGGAAAGATGGCCCATTTTTTATTAAAAGAATCATATAGTTGCGAAAAAAAACTCCATCAGCTATGTTAAGACTAGAATGTTTACCTATAGAGTGATAATATAGCGCATGAATGGTTTTTCTGAAAAGCATTCTGTGACTATTTTGTTTCAATTTAAATAGGAAACAAAACCACATTTTTTATTCTTAAAAAGGATATATATAAATATAAAATAGCTTGGAGGATACAAGGTACTATGAAAATCGTTATTGTAGGTGGAGGGAAAGTTGGAGAATTTCTTTGTACTGCACTTTCCACAGAAGGAAATGATGTGGTCCTCATTGAAGCAAATAGTAGAATTTTAGATCGAATCACAAATAAAACCGATATTATCGGCATTGTTGGCAATGGAGCAAACTATGATGTCCTGATAGAAGCAGCTGTTTCTGAATGTGACATATTTATTGCAGTTACAGAAAAAGATGAAATCAATATGATTTCGTCTATTATAGCCAAGAAGTTAGGGGCTAAAAACACTATTTTAAGGGTCCGGAACCGAGAATACTCCTCTCATATGGATTTTGTACAAAAGAGTCTAGGTTTGACAATGATGATCAATCCGGAACTAGAAGCTGCTAAGCATATGGCTAATTTGATTAAATTTCCTTCAGCTCTAAGCGTCGAATCTTTTGTTAATGGTCGAGTAAGCATGGTAGAAATGGAAATTGGTGAAAATAGCTCATTAATTGATATTAGTTTAATTGATTTTAAAAATCACTATAAAAACATTATGGTTATGATCGTTCTAAGAGGGGAAACGGCTTTTATTCCTTCTGGTGATGCTATTTTAAAGAAGGGTGACCGCATTTATGTAACAGGAGCCCAAAAACACTTGAACAAGTTCTATAAAGCTGTTGGGACTTATAAGGAAAAAATCAAATCAGTTTTGATTATTGGAGGCGGCAGGATCACCTATTACTTGTTAACCTTACTAGCCCCTTCAAACTTAGATATTAAAGTCATTGAGCAAAATGAAGATAAAGCATTTGAATTAAGCAGTCATTTTCCAGAAGTTGTGGTGATCAATGGCGATGGAACCGATCAAAGCTTCCTAGATGAAGAACGAATGGAAATGTATGATTCAGTTATCAGCTTAACAGGTGTCGATGAAGAAAATGTCATTAATTCCATGTATGCTGCTAAAAAAGATATGAAAAAAATCATTACTAAAATCAACCGCATCTCATTGATGAAAATTTTAGGAAGCGTAGGGTTACAGTCTATTGTGACACCAAAACGAATTATCGCAAACAGCATCATTCGTTTTGTTCGTTCACTAGAAAATTCTCAAGGTTCAAATGTTGAAGCACTTTATCGTTTGGCCGATGACCAAGTTGAAGTTCTTCAATTCAGAGTAAAGGAAAATAGCCGCATCATTAACATACCGTTACATGAATTGAATACAAAAAACAATCTTTTGATTGCTTATATCATTAGGAAAAAGAAAGTCATTTTCGCTAGTGGAGAAGATGTAATTAAACCAAAAGATCATGTCATAGTAGTTAGTACACAGCGTACATTTAATGATATTGATGATATCTGGGAATCAAAGAAGGTTAAGAAAAATGAATAATGCTATGGTGAAATACATTATTGGCGGGATACTTAGAATAGAAGCTGTTTTAATGATCATTCCTCTAATTGTCAGTTTTATTTATCGAGAAGACAGTTTATATCAATTAAGTTTTCTGATTCCTATTTTATTTTTAACCGCAACCGGTTATTTGTTATCTAGAAGTAAAATAGAGGAAAGGCAGATTTACGCCAAAGAAGGTTTTGTGATCGTCTCATTATCGTGGGTTCTATTATCCTTTTTTGGTGCTTTCCCTTTCGTTATCAGCGGCGACATACCTTCTCTGATAGATGCTTTTTTTGAAACTACCAGTGGTTTTACTACAACGGGATCAAGTGTTATTCAAAATGTTGAAGCCCTTTCGCATTCCATGTTATTTTGGCGCAGTTTCACTCAACTTGTAGGCGGAATGGGAGTCCTTGTTTTTGCATTGGCTATCATGCCGCAAATCGGTTCGGAATCTGTTCATATCATGAAAGCAGAAGTGTCAGGTCCTGTTTTCGGTAAGTTAGTATCTAAACTTTCTTCTTCAGCAAGGATTTTGTACCTGATTTACCTTTCGATGACCGCTATAATGGTTGTCTTGCTGCTTTTTGGCGGAATGAATCTTTTTGAATCATTGCTGCATGCTTTTGGAGCAGCAGGAACTAGCGGATTTGGCATTCGTAATGGGAGTATAGAACCTTATGACAGCGCCTATATCGAGACAGTATTAAGTGTGGGAATGATTTTATTTGGTGTCAACTTCAACATCTATTACCTTATTTTGGTCCGACATGTCAAAGAAGCCTTCAGCAGTGAAGAATTGCGTTGGTATTTTATGATTATTGGTTCAGCCTTTTTATTGATTTGTTTGAACTTATTCAGTACCTACCATTCATTTGGAAGAATGTTTAGAGATGTATTTTTTTCAGTTTCTTCTGTGATCACTACAACAGGTTTTTTAACTGTAGATTTTGGACACTGGCCTTTATTTTCACGAGTGATTTTATTACTACTGATGTTTGTCGGAGCAAGTGCTGGTTCAACAGCGGGTGGTCTAAAAATTTCACGAGTTATCTTGCTGTTAAAATCGGCTTTTGCAGAATTTAAACGGATTCGTCATCCCAATCGCATTGTTGCTGTGCAATACGATAATAAAACAGTGGATCGCGATATCCTTCGTAGAGTACTAAACTATTTATTGGTTTATTTAGTTATCTTTATTAGTTTGATATTAATCGTTAGTCTAGACTTTTCCGACTTTGAAACAGCTTTTGGTACAGTTGTAGCGACGTTTAATAACATTGGCCTAGGATTTAGTACGTTAGGCTTGACCGGCGATTTTTCAGAATTATCAGGATGGCTAAAAGTGTTATTGTCTTTCGTGATGATTGCTGGAAGATTGGAAATATTTCCGATGATTATTTTATTTTCTCCAAGTACTTGGAAAAAATAAACAAATTGAAAAAAGTACTGCTTTTCGTTTATTCAGCGAAGAGCGGTACTTTTTTTCAATGAGGTATTAATGAATAAAATTAAAAAAGAGGCTTAATCTTCCAAGAATAAGCTGCCTTTTTCTATACCAACTTTTTGAGAAGCATAAATACTTGAGTTTCCCGAGCAAAGATAGCTGATGACACAAATCAAAAATAGATAGACAGCATTTTCAGACCCGAATAATTCAATCCCCATTATAAAACAAGCAATCGGCGTATTGGTAGCTCCTGAAAAAACACCTATAAAACCTAGTCCAGCTAAAAAGCTGATCGGTAAATGAAGCAAAACAGCTAATGAACTTCCCAAAGTAGCACCAATCACAAATAACGGCGTAACTTCTCCACCTTGGTAACCTGTACCAAGTGTAAAAACAGTGAAAATCAATTTTCCTAAAAAATCATAAGGGCCTGAATCACCGGTAAAGGCTTGAGCAAGCAAAGGCAAGTTCAACCCCAGATAAGCGCGGCCGATGACCCAGACGAAAATTAGAATAACACATCCGCCAATGAATGTTCGAACAGTAGGGTTTGGCATCCATTTAGCATAATATTTTTTTATCAAAACAATTGAGCGGCTAAAAATTAACCCAATAAGTCCAAATGCGATTCCTGCCGCAATCAATTTTACCAATAAAGTAGCGCTAGCATCAGGAGCTGCTTCCATTTCATACACTGCATGCGTCACGCCATAACTTTTAGTAACAAGGTTTGCGAAGTAAGCCGAAAAAAAGCTGGGCAGTAAAGCTTCATGTCTAATCAAACCTAAAGCCAATACTTCCAAACCGAATACAGTGCCCGCTATAGGCGTTCCAAAAACGGCACTAAATCCACCGCTGATGCCGCAAATCACAATGATTTTACGGTCAGATTTAGTTAAGCGGATCAGTTTTCCAATAGCTTCTGCCAACGCTCCACCCATTTGAACAGCGGTACCTTCGCGGCCAGCAGACCCGCCAAGCAAATGAGTGGTCAGTGTTCCAAACAAGGTTAGAGGAACCAACCGAAGAGGAATGTTCTCTTCATTTCCATTGGCTTGTTCGATAACCAAATTATTTCCGCGAATAGCATTTTTTCCGACTTTTTTATACAAAAAAGAAATTAAAGCCCCTCCAAAAGGCAATAAGTACAGCAGCCAAGTATAAGTAGTTTGTAGTTGAGTGACCCAATCCAAGCTTATTAAAAAGAAAGCTGAAACAGAGCCGATCAAAAGACTCAACACCCCAGCTATACTGATCCATTTAAAAAGATAAACAGCGATTGCTATAAAGCTGTTTTTTGAAAAAAATTCTTTCGTTACCATTTTTTTCCTCCTTTTTCTTGCTAGCTCGTTCTAATGAAAAAAAATGACGCCTACTTAAAAAAACATACGGACGTACGTTTTCTTAAGTAGGCGTCATTAATCATAAACTTACTATGATAGTTAAGGGCGAACACCATCGCCTATTTACTTTATTGCACTAAGATTAGCATGAAAAAAAATAAAATTCAAGAAATAAACGAATGCAGATGTGCAGCTTTACCCCTGCTTTTTCAAGAAACTAAAACGGTTTGATGAAACTATTCCAAGTTTAGGGAAGCTAATGTTTTTTTGTGCTTCGCTAAATAGGTCTCATTTTCGAGTAAAGCATAACATAAAATATCTAAAATAAAGTGAATAGGCAACTGACTATTGATAAAACGTTGGTCTGTAATGGTCCGGTTATCAGAAGCAAATAAAATACCGGTGGCAATATCGGTTAATTTGGTGTGATTGCGATTGGTTATAGCAAAAATAGTCGCAGCTTCCTTTTTAGCAACTTCACAGGCTTCAACAACAGCATCTGTTTCGCCAGAGTTAGAAATGCCAATGAGCAAATCGCCTTTTTGTAATAAAGTAGCACTCATCAACATCATATGCGGATCCGTGATGGCATCAACGGTCAGTCCCATACGTGTCAACCGGGATTTTAATTCCATGGCGCTCAACCCAGAACTTCCTAAACCACAAATCAAAATTTTATTTGACTGTTGAATGGCATTAACCAATTCTCCGATTTTTGTGTGGTCGATCAATTGAGAAGAAGAGTGAACCAATTGGGTATAATAATCGGTTATTTTCTCTGTTAAGTGAACTGGCGCAGGCGCAACAATGGATTCTTGACTGATAAATGTTTTGAATTCTGAAAAACTGCGGTACCCAAGTTTATGGCAAAATCTAGTGATTGTCGCATTGGAAGTTTCCGTGAGACGAGCTAAGTCTTTAATATTCCAGTGATCAATTTGATCTTGTTGTTCTAATATAAACGTTGCAATTTGTTTATCCTTTTTTGTCAAAAGACTATAATTCTGTGAAACTCGATTTGAAAGATTAAGATTGTTTACCATTTGAACTACCTGCCTATGGATTCATTTTCTTTTAGAATACCATTTAACCAGAGATTACACAAAGCGTGATGAAACGAAGCCGAATAATTATGTTGGTTCAAACAAAGTAATTTACCGCTCTTTTTTAACTTTGGTGCTATACTAAAAGAAAAATAAGCACAAGTGGAGGCGGCATCTGATGAGAGATAAAGTTACGCGAGAAGAATTGGCTCAAATCATTTTAGACGAAGAACTGTTAACCAATGATGCAGCAGAAATCATTGAAATTCTAAAGGATACTAAAGTCTCTAAAGAAGTTAATACAAAACGTACTTCCATGACATTTGGTCAACGCTTAGCCGATCGCATCACTCTTTTTGCTGGCAGTTGGAAATTTATCATTATTTTTTTAGCTACTCTCTTAGGTTGGATCGTATTCAATCAACTTACTGGAAATCATTCATTTGACCCTTATCCATTTATCTTGTTAAACTTGGTTTTGTCTTGTGTAGCAGCGATTCAAGCCCCAGTCATTTTAATGAGTCAGAACAGACAAGCCGAACGCGACCGCAAAACTGCTGAAAATGATTTTAAAGTTAACTTAAAATCTGAAATATTATCAGAAGACATTCATGACAAATTAGACAAGATTCTGATGCAGCAAGCTGATATGCAGAAAAGAATGGACAACTTAGAAAAAAAATACTAAAAATAAGCTGAGCATTGATATGCTCAGCTTATTTTATTGCTTTTCCTTACACGCGCGGATTGTCTTTTCCAACAACAAAAGCTAATGCCAGCATAGCTAAACCAACTAAAATAAAAATAGAGCCGATAATAGGGTCTCCTGATTTAACTGGTCCAAAGTAGCCAAAAATAATTAAAATAAGTCCGATAACGATCATGATCTTTCCAAATATATTAAACATATTCCACCTCCAACAACTGTTGTTTCTTCTTTTTCATTATAGCAAAAAAACTGAAGAAGAGTACTGATATGATTTTGTTCTTCATAAAGAGACGTGTTTATAGATGGAAAATTGCTGCGGTTTTCTAATTTTAAAAAGAGAGAACTATTTTTAAGCGGTCCATGGTAAACTGTTCAATGAAGAAACGCGTAAAGGAGTTAGAAAATGAAAAGAAATCTTGGAAGACTAGGATTATTGCTTGTCACTATTATTTGGGGAGCTGCATATGTTGTCAGTGATGTGGCACTAGATGTATTAAATCCTTACCAGCTTATGACTGGCCGCTTTTTGGTGGCGTTTGTCGTCATGGTGGTATTGTTTTTTAATATGTTAAAAAGAATCACTAAAACAACGTTAGTAAGAGGCGGGATACTAGGTATCTTGTTGTATTTAGCATTTGCTTTTCAAACGGTCGGTTTGACCTACACAACTCCTTCTAAAAATGCTTTTTTAACTGCAATCAGTGTCGTTCTAGTGCCCTTTATTGGTCTGTTGCTATTCAAAAACAAAATTTCTATCAGAGCTTATATTGGCGCTTTTTTATCTATTATCGGTATTGGTTTATTATCATTAGAAGGATTCCATGGTTTTAACATAGGCGACAGTTTAACGTTGATTTGTGCTGTGTTCTTTTCGCTGCAACTTATTTTTACAAGCCGATTTGTCCGCAAAGAAAATATTTTTGCCATTATGATCGTACAAATGGGAGTAGCAACCTTATGCGGCTTGGTTGTTAACGTTTTTAGAGGAGACGCATTTCCATCTCTAACGAATGTGACTGGCAGTTTATCCATTTTGTATTTAGGTGTTTTTTCTACTATGGTTGGATTTATGGTTCAAACAGCTGCACAACGCTTTACCACAGACACCGAAACAGCCATCATTCTTTCGATGGAGTCATTATGGGGCATGTTATTTTCGATGGTCTTATTAAAGGAACAGATAACCCTGCAAATGGCTATCGGGGCAGCAGTGATTTTAATGGGGGTTTTGGTTTCTGAAGTTGATTTTAAAAAAATGAAGCATAGAAAAACGACACATTATGAAAGAGATTAAGAATTTATTTGGAGGAAGGACCATAAAAACTGGCAAGGATGCACGTTAGAAACTCTCGGCTAATTGTAGTTCGTCCTTATCTTAGTTATAATTAAAACAGTTAGATCAAGCTGGGAAGAGTAGGAGCGGATAAAATTGATTGATGTCAGCAAATTGATTCAAGGAAAAAACCTAACTGAATTAGATATCAAAATTTTAAAGTACATCCTCGAAAATATTGACGATGTTTTACAAATGGGGGTTCGAGAGATTGCGAAAGAAAACTATACCTCTCCGTCCACTGTTATTCGGTTAGCTCAAAAATTAGGGTATACGGGTTTTATTGACCTTTATTACCAATTGCTGCCAATGGTGAAAAAAGCAGCAGTTGATCTCAATGATTACACAGATGGGCTATTTAGTATTAACCAACAAGATTTATTAAAAGATCAGACTTTACAAGATGTTGAATTGTTTATCTCCAACGTTTTATCTTTGCCGCAAAAACATATTTTTATTTATGCAACAGGTTTTTCCGCTATTGCTGGAGAATACTTATATAAAAAGTTATTGGTATTAGGAAGAAAAGCGACTATTGCAACAGGAACCGACTCAATAGGTGTTTTTGAAAACAATCTACAAGATATCGGTGCATTAGTCGTTATTTCAAAATCTGGGGAAACACAGCAAGTTATTGAAAAGTTGACGATTGCTAACGAAAGCAATATTTTTACGGTCTCCTTTACTAAGGAAACAAAGAACAGGGTTGCAGAATTGTCCGATCTCAATTTTAAAATAATGGACAACAATAAGTTAGACGATCGCAATATGTTGCCGACGGTCTTTTTTCCAAGATTGCTCATGTTGTTCGAGTACTTAATGAAAGAATACCTACAGCTATTAAATTCAGATAAAAATAAAATTGAGTTGTGAAACGTGTTTCAGTTTACTGGAACACGTTTTTTTAATGCCAAAAACGCTATACAACGAAGCGCTTACACGATAAACTGAAACCATAAAAGATAACAGGGGGGAAAAAATAATGAAGACAAAATTGATGGACGGCATGCAGCGATTTTCAAAAGCGATGTTCATTCCAGTACTGATTCTGCCGATTGCAGGGATTCTGATTGCACTCGGAAATTTGTTTACCAATGCAAAACTCATTGAAACAGTTCCGTTTTTTGACAATCCAATCACAACAGGATTTGGAATGATATTATCTGGATCATTGGTGTCGATCTTAAATAACTTAGGGCTGATATTTTGTGTTGGTTTAGCTGTAGGATTGGCTAAAAAGAAAAAATCAGAAGCAGGGTTTACCTCTTTGCTGGGTTACTTGGTATTTATCAATGCAATGAACAAATTTATGGAACTAAAAGGAATTTTAGTTGAAGCAGACTCATTACAAGGAACTGGACAATCATTAGTTATGGGTGTTCAAGTACTGGATATGGGTGTTTTCTTGGGGATCATCTTAGGAATCGTGACCGCATTCGTTCATAATAAATTTGCGGATAAAGAATTTAACAACGCTTTCCAAATCTATGGCGGTTCTCGATTTGTCTTTATTGTCTTGATTCCAGTTGTGGTCTTATTAGCAATTGCGTTTACTTATATTTGGCCCTTCTTCCAAAACGGAATTAACAGTTTAGGAACATTGATCAATCAAAGTGGAAACTTCGGTATTTTCTTATACGGTACATTAGAACGCTTGTTGATCCCAACGGGTTTGCATCATTTAGTGTACACACCGTTCTTGTATACTTCGTTAGGCGGAATTCAGGAAGTGGGAGGACAACTGCTAGAAGGAGCAAGAAATATTTATTATGCTGAAATTGCTGATCCAAGTGTAAGCGTTCTTTCTCCAAGCGTTATCTGGGATGCGCGTGGTATTTCTAAAATGTTTGGTTTGATCGGTGCCTGTTTAGCCATGTACCAAACAGCTAGTCCTGAAAATAAAGGAAAAGCTAAAGCCATTTTGATACCAGCTGTTGTGACGTCATTTATTGCTGGTGTTACAGAACCAATTGAATTCTCGTTCATGTTTATCGCACCTCTTTTATTTGTTATTCATGCGGTGTTTAGCGGACTAAGTATGGTCGTTCTGAATCTCTTAAATGTTAGAGCTATCGGGCCGAATGGGTTTATTGATTTCTTATTATACAATTTGCCATTGGGAATCGAAAAGACCGGCTGGCCAATGTATATTTTAGTTGGACTTCTGTTCTTTGTTCTTTACTATGTTACTTTCCGCTTTTTGATTTTGAAATTCAATTTTAAAACGATCGGACGCGAAGAAGCCGGCCAGGAAACAAAATTGTACTCTAAAAAAGAATACAATGAAGTAAAAGGCAAAAAAACTGCTGGTGTTCAACCTCAAGAAGGAACCGGCATGGCCAGTATTATTGTCAATGCCTTAGGAGGCGCGGGAAATATCAATACAGTAACCAACTGTTATACGAGGTTAAGGCTAACGCTGAATGAGCCTGGGATGGTTGATGAAGCTATTTTGAAAAATGAAACGGGAGCTAGCGGGGTCATCATTAAAGACCAAAATGTTCAAGTGGTTTATGGACTGCAAGTCAATAGTGTTAGAAAATCTGTAGACCAGTACTTAGGCAGAGAAGAAGACGATGAATAGAAATTAGAAAGGAAGATATAAATGAAGAATTTTTCAGTAGTGATTGCAGGAGGCGGAAGTACATTTACGCCAGGAATCGTCATGATGATGTTGGATAATTTAGATAGATTCCCAATCAGAACATTAAAATTATACGATAATGATGAAGCAAGACAAGCTGTTTTAGGAGAAGCGTTGGCAATCTTATTAAAAGAACAAGCACCAGAAATCGACTTTTCTTATACAACGGACCCTGAAGAAGCCTTTACGGATATGGACTTTTGTATGGCTCATATTCGGGTAGGAAAATACGCGATGCGTGAACAAGATGAAAAAATACCATTAAAACATGGGGTTGTCGGACAAGAAACATGTGGTCCTGGAGGCATTGCTTACGGAATGCGAAGCATAGGCGGCATGCTGGAAATTATTGATTACATGGAAAGGTATTCGCCAGATTGCTGGATGTTGAACTATTCTAATCCAGCAGCTATTGTTGCTGAAGCATGTCGTGTGCTTCGTCCAACGGCTAAAGTATTGAATATTTGTGATATGCCGGTTGGAACATTAAGAAGAATGTCTCAAATCATTGGCAAACAACCTGAAGATCTAGAAGTTCGGTACTTTGGATTAAATCATTTTGGCTGGTGGACAAGTGTGAAAGACAAGGAAGGGCATGAATATTTGCCGCAAATCCGCGAGTATGTTGCAGAGAATGGTTATTTGACTCAGGTAGAAGTTGATACGCAACACATGGATCAAAGCTGGCAAGAGACCCATAAAAAAGCCAAAGACCTCTTAGCTGTTAATCCAAGGTACTTGCCAAACACTTATTTAAAATATTACCTTTACCCTGATTACGAAGTAGAACATTCAGATTGCACGTATACTCGGGCGAATGAAGTAATGGATGGACGAGAAAAAACGGTCTTTACAGCTGCTAAAAACATTATTGAAAAGGGAACAGCTGAAAATAGCGGCTTTACAATTGATAGCCACGCTTCGTTTATCGTGGATTTAGCAAGAGCGATTGCGTTTAATACGCATGAAAGAATGCTGATGATCGTAGAAAATAATGGAGCGATTGCAAACTTTGATGACGACGCTATGGTAGAAGTACCTTGTATTGTAGGCACTGACGGACCAGAGCCGTTAGCTCAAGGGAAAATCCCACCATTTGAAAAAGCTTTGATGCATCAACAAGTAACCGTAGAAAAGCTAGTTGTAGCAGCCTATATCGAAGGCAGTTATCAAAAACTATGGCAAGCTCTAACGCTATCCAAAATGATCCCTAGTGCAAAAGTAGCAAAAGATGTACTGGATGATTTAATTGAAGCCAACAAAGGATTTTGGCCAGAACTAAAATAAGATAATTAGTTAAGACAAGAAAAGCGGGTTTGCTCCGCTTTTCTTGTCTTTTTCAATTTATAAAGTACTCACGAGCAATGAAACTGTGTTCCTATTTATAATCCTATTTAATTGGAAACCTTGGAGCAAAACTTATACAATAGAAGCAGGAGAAAATACTGGAGACAATTAAGGCAACTTGGACAAAAAAGGGGTACAATCAAATGGATATGAGAGATGTGAAAAAAGCGACTAGTGTATTGACCAGCGTAGTAGGTGTAACGATCGTTGCATATGGTATTTTCTTATTGACTGAAAGAAAAGATCCTCCACTAGAACCAAAACCGCCGTCTTCAATAGAATCCTTTAGGGAAGAAAGCAGAGAAAAAGCAGCATCTGAAAAAAATGATAAAGCATCTTCAACGAATTGAAAAATAGCGAGGCATAAAAGCGTTCTTTAAAGGGAATTTAAAAGGAAGACCAATCCTAATTTTAAATAGGTTAATTCAACGATAACCTTTAATAAACCGAAGATTTGAATTATAATTTACTTGAAGAACAAAATGTGTCTTGCTATTGATGTTTAAGTTACATAGTAAATTTTTTAACTAACGGAAGGAGCGAAATAATGTCTTCAGAAACCACATTAAAACAAACGCCAATGTTTGAATACTATAAGAAACAAGGGGTTAAATTAATTGATTTTGGTGGCTGGGCGATGCCAATCCAGTTTACAGGTATTATTGAAGAACATAAGGCAGTGCGCAGTCATGCCGGTTTATTTGATGCTTCTCATATGGGAGAGTTTTTAATTGAAGGAAAAGATGCAGAGTCTTATTTGAACCATCTCTTGACTAATGATGTAACCCAAGTAGCACTAAACCAAGCACAATACCATGCGATGTGTTATCCGGACGGAGGAACGATTGATGATTTGATTCTTTCAAAACTAGCAGAAAACCGTTATTTGATCACAACCAACGCCGGCAATACTGAAAAAGATTTCAAATGGATGCAAGAGCATTTGACGGGTGACGTGAAACTTGAAGACTATTCTGATTCGATTGGGTTACTGGCATTGCAAGGACCGTCTGCCGAAAGTATTTTACAAAAATTAACAGATGTTGATTTAGGTGTCATAGGTTCCTTTCGTTTTGTCCAACAAGCAACGGTAGCAGGGATCGAAAATGTTTTAATTTCTCGAACAGGGTACACTGGCGAAGAAGGATTTGAGTTGTATGTAGAAGCTGTTCAAACAGAGAATCTGTGGCGCCAATTGGTTGAGGTGGGAGAAGTTGAAGGATTAAAACCATGCGGACTGGGTTCTCGAGATACATTGCGTTTGGAAGCGGCGCTTTCGCTTTACGGACATGAATTATCAGCAGAAATCACACCACTGCAAGCTGGCATCGGTTTTGCTGTGAAAATCAAAAAGGACAGTGATTTTATTGGGAAAACGGTTCTTGCAGTTCAACGAGAGAGCGGAGTGAAGAAAAAAATCAGAGGATTTGAATTGACAGGTAAAGGAATTGCACGTGAAGGCTGCAAAGTTTATACTGAATCCGGCAAAGAAATTGGCGTAGTGACTTCCGGAACACGGTCTCCTTCTTTAGGGAAAAGCATTGGATTAGCGTTGTTGGATGCCGCTGAAAGCAACTTTGGAACATCTATAAAAGTTGAAGTGCGCAATAAACTGGTAGATGCACTAGTAATGAAAACGCCTTTTTATCGCAGATAGAACAATAAAATAAATTGTTTTTGAGTAGAGATAAAACATTGACTAAAATTTGATAATAAAAGAGGAGAAATGAAAATGACTGAAAACGATATGAAAAGATACTATACAGAAGAACACGAATGGGTGATGCCGATCGGAAAAGATAAAATACGTTTAGGTATCACTGAATATGCGGCGAAAGAGTTAGGGGACGTTGTTTATGTAGAGTTGCCTGAAGCAGACAGCAGCGTTAGTGCAGGAGACGAAGTGGGGACTGTTGAATCAACAAAATCGGCTTCCGTTATCTTCTCGCCTGTTTCTGGAAAAATTGTAGCTGTTAATGAAGAACTAGAAGATGCTCCTGAATTAGTCAACGAAGGACCGTTTAAAGAAGGCTGGATGTCTGAAATTGAATTGTCTGATGCAAGTGAACTTGAGGAACTGCTGAGTGAAGAAGACTATGCTGCATTAATTGCTGAATTGGCAGAAGATGAAGCGAACGCAGAGGAGGAATAACTGTGGGAAATGATTTTAGATACCTGCCGGATACGCAGCAAGATCAAGAAGAGATGCTGGCAGCCCTAGAGATTTCATCAATTGCTGAACTGTTTGCTGATGTCCCTGCTGATATTCGCCTAACAGAAGATCTAGCTATTCCAGCAGCTGTTCATGAATCTGCTTTAATGAAAAAAATGGAGCAGCTCGCGAATAAAAACAGCCATACGAATGGTTTTTCGCTGTTTTTAGGAGCTGGAACTTATGACCACTATATTCCAAGCGTAGTCGATCATGTGATTTCACGATCTGAATTTTATACAGCTTACACCCCTTATCAAGCAGAAGCCAGTCAAGGAGAACTGCAAGCTATTTTTGAATTCCAAACAATGGTCTGTGAATTGACGGGAATGGATGCTGCTAACTCATCATTATACGATGGGTTCACATCGATCGGAGAAGCGGCAACACTGGCTGTTCGAACAACTAAGCGTTCTAAAGTGGTCATTTCGAGAGGTGTCCATCCACAAGGCCGTGAAGTACTAAAAACCGTCTCTGGAGGATTCGATTATCAAATGGAAGAAGCTGTGTTAAGCAATGATATAACCGATTTAACTGCATTGAAAGCACAAGTGACTTCAGATACAGCCGCTATTATTGTGCAATACCCGAACTTTTTTGGTTCAGTTGAAGATTTAGCAGAGATCAAAGCTATTGCTGAAACGCAAAAAGCGTTATTGATCGTTGTTGCAAACCCATTAGCATTGGCTTTATTGGAAGCACCCGGAAATTTAGGAGCCGATATTGTTGTGGGGGACATGCAGCCAATGGGCTTAGCCATGTCATTTGGAGGACCGCATTGCGGTTATTTTGCTGTCAAGAAAAAATACATTCGCAAACTGCCTGGACGTATTGTCGGGCAATCGGTAGATAAAGAGGGCAAACGCGGATTTGTCTTGACCTTGCAAACACGAGAACAACACATCAAACGCGAAAAAGCAACGTCGAATATGAGTTCCAACCAAGCTTTGAATGCATTAGCTTCAGCTGTATTTATGTCAGCATTAGGAAAAGAAGGCATTCAAAAAATGGCTCAGTTGAATATCGAAAAAGCTGATTATATGGCAAAACGGCTACAAGAAAAAGGCTTTGCCATTAATAACCAGGCTCCATTTTTCAATGAATTCGTCGTTGAATTGCCTTTTTCAGTACGGCAAACCAATGAAAAACTGCTTGAACACAAAATGATCGGCGGATATGATTTAGAATCAGAGTATGGATTCAAAAATCATATGTTGGTAGCTGTGACGGAACAACGAACCAAAGAAGAAATAGATGGATTTGTTGAGGTACTGGAAGGGATGATAAATTGATGGACTACAATGACTTGATTTTTGAAATTAGCCAACCGGGTCGAATCGCTTCTAGTCTTCCTGAAAGCGATGTAGCTTCAATTGATTTGACAGCTAAATTTCCCGCGCATTTGGTTCGCAAAGCGCCTGCAGAATTGCCGGAAGTTTCAGAACCGCAATTGATGCGCCACTATACGGCTTTATCGAATAAAAATTTTGGTGTAGATAATGGTTTCTATCCTTTAGGCTCTTGTACAATGAAGTACAATCCGAAGATTAATGAAGACGTCGCACGTTTAGCTGGGTTTGCCAAGATCCACCCGTTCCAACCGGCTGAAACGGTGCAAGGCGCCTTTGAATTGATGTATGAGCTACAAGAAGATTTAAAAGTTATTTCTGGTATGGATGCCATCTCATTGCAGCCTGCTGCCGGAGCACAGGGCGAGTGGACTGGGTTGATCATGATGAAAGCCTTTCATCAAAAAAATGGAGATGGGGAGACGAGAACAAAAATTTTGGTGCCTGATTCGGCTCATGGAACCAATCCGTCTAGTGCTTTTATTGCTGGTTTTGATGTGATCGAAATTCCATCTAATAAAGAAGGTACAGTTGATTTGGAAGAACTGAAGAAACAGGTTGGACCGGATACTGCTGGACTGATGTTGACCAATCCAAATACTCTGGGGATATTTGAAAAAGATATTTTAGCGATGTCTGAAATCGTCCATGAAGCAGGCGGCTTGTTGTATTATGACGGAGCAAACTTAAATGCGATCATGGGAAAAGTAACGCCTGGAGCAATGGGATTCGATATCGTTCATTTGAATCTGCATAAATCTTTTAGTACACCTCATGGCGGCGGCGGTCCTGGTTCGGGTCCAGTTGGAGTCAAAGCCTTTTTAGAACCGTACTTGCCGATTCCTCGCATTGAAAGAAAAGGTGAACAATTTGGCTTAGCAGAAAATTATCCTCTGTCAATCGGACGTGTTAAAGGCTATTTTGGCAACTTTGGAGTGAATGTTCGTGCTTATACGTATATCCGTACAATGGGGCCTGTTGGGCTGCGTCAAGTAGCGGAAAGCGCTGTGCTGCACGCTAATTACTTGCGCAAACGACTAGAGCCGTATTTTGATGTCTCGCATAAACAGTTTTGCAAACACGAATTTGTTTTGTCTGGTTTAAGACAAAAGAAACTCGGAGTTCGCACGATGGATATGGCAAAACGTTTATTGGACT
Source organism: Carnobacterium sp. CP1 (assembly GCF_001483965.1). Taxonomy (NCBI): domain Bacteria; kingdom Bacillati; phylum Bacillota; class Bacilli; order Lactobacillales; family Carnobacteriaceae; genus Carnobacterium; species Carnobacterium antarcticum. Next base: position 1,203,267 of record NZ_CP010796.1, on the reverse strand, counting down.
TTGGGTACTATGCTCCGACAGTCTACTTCCCATTGATTGTAGAAGAAGCGATGATGATCGAACCAACTGAAACTGAAACCAAAGAAACGTTGGATGCTTTTGCAGATACGCTGATCCAAATTGCTAAAGAAGTTGAAGAAACGCCGGAAGTTGTTTTGGAAGCTCCGCATCAAACATTTGTTAAACGGATGGATGAAGTACAAGCTGCTAGAAAATTAATCTTAACGTATAAAAAAGAATAAAGAATAGAGCTCTCTCAAACTAAAAGTTGAGAGAGCTCTATTCTGTTTAAATCACTTTAGATGGGTTCAAGCGCCCATCTGGATCGAAGACTTTTTTGATTTGGCGCATAAAATTCAAATAATTAGGATCGAACATTTTTTCGAAATGGCGTTTTTTGATAATACCAATGCCGTGTTCAGCAGAAGGCAAGCCGCCAAGTTCTTTTATTTTAGCGTACAACAAGTCCAAGACCTCATCGCGTTTGGTTTCCCATTCTGTTTGGTCAGTGATATCGCCACGTGTTACACACGTATGCAAATTCCCGTCACCAGCATGTCCAAAGCTGATCATTTTCAAGCCGCTATTTGCTTCAAGGTCTTTGGTGTACTGGTAAAGAGTTGAAATGTGGTTGATCGGAACCGATTCATCAAGAGTTACTTGTTCCGTATAGTTCACTACGGCAGTCAACAGTTTATCTCGCAACAACCAAGCCGTTTCTTCCAGCAGCGGATCCGTTAAAGAAATAAGTTCTACCGCATTATGCGGCAAAATACTGGCTTCGAGCAACGTTACACGGCGCTGGATCGATTCAAAATCATCGCCATCTAATGTGATCAATAAATAGGATTGACCTTTTTGGCTAGGAAATTTAAGGTTATTTTCTTTTTCGCTTAATTCAATGACATCGCGTTCAAAAAATTCTAATGCAGTGGGATCAACGCCGTTTTTCAAAATGGTCAAGACAGCATCTGTAGCTTCTCTTAAAGAAGGAAAAGCAGCTACCAAAGATAAGCTGGTTTTAGGCAGTGGAATCAGCTTCAATTTGATTTGAGTCGTGATGCCAAGTGTTCCTTCAGAACCAATGAATAAATCTTTCAAATCATAGCCTGAACTGTTTTTGATGTTCAAACTGCCTAAACTCAGCTCCTCGCCATTCGCTAAAATGACCTCTAATGCACGGACGTAATCTCTGGTCACGCCGTATTTGACAGCACGCATACCGCCAGCATTAGTCGCGACATTTCCGCCAATTGACGAATGTTTAGAACCAGGATCAGGAGGATAGAAGTATCCGCGGCTCTCAACGTATTCTTGAATATCTTGCAATAAAACTCCAGGTTCTACAGTCAACGTCATCGTTTCTGTATCTAAGTCAAGAATCCGGTTCATTAAGTGTAAATCAATGATCAATTCGCCTTTTACAGGAGAAGTTGCTCCAGATAACCCCGTTCCAGCACCGCGCGCAATAATCGGTAAATCTTCTTTATTAGCAAATTTAACTAATTCAAGAACTTCTTCTTTTGTTTTAGGCAATGCCACAGCATAAATCGCATCCGTTAAGCCGACGTATTCATCGTAACGGTAAGTATCGGGTATAGCCTTTCCAGTGAAAATTCGTTCTTCATCTTGAATGATGTCTGTTAATAACATATAAAAAACCTCCTTTAGTAACTAGGGAATGTGAAAAAGAAACCCTTTACATTCAGTGTGCACCATAAAAAAGCAAACTTCAAGAAAAAAGTAAGTTTCATTTTTATTTTTTGAAAACGAGCAGCTTAAAATAACATTGCGATGCAACGAACTAGCTAAATCTACAGTGGCTGGAGAACTAAACTCTATACAAAATAGATTAGGACCTTAAGAACTTTTTCAAAAAGAAGAGTGAATAGATTAAGTTTTTTTAATGTTTCTTTTTTTTTCTTGATTTCTTTTCTGAAAAGGAGTAAATTCAATCATAGACATTGAAAGTCCATAATGGATATTGAATGTATTTGAATATGAAGTGAAAATGAAAAGGGGCGAGAGTGTGAATTTGACTAAGGGATTGGAACAAGCAGTTTGTATCATCACTTTGTTGGCGACTCAAGACAAAAAATTTCCAATTGCTTCACATATTATTAACCAAAGACTAGAAGGAGCATCGCCTTCTTATGTAAAAAAAATTATTCGGAAATTAGTTGTGAATGGACTAGTAACATCTGTTTCTGGCAGCAATGGAGGCTTTCTGCTTGCGAAGAAGCCGGAAGAAGTAAACTTGTTAGAAGTCGTTGAAGCGCTGGAAGGACCGATTGTGACGTACCCCAATACAGGCATGATCAACCAGGTTTTTTCAGATATGGGGCCAACAGCAAACCAAGGAGAAAAAGTGCTGACAGAAGTTTTTAGACAAGCTGATGAGCAGTACACAAATCTTCTTCGTCAACAAACAGTGGCGCATTTGATTTACGAGTCTCTCGGACGTCGAGAAATTCCAGTAATAAATTGGAACGAAGTGATTGAAAGTTAACACACGTTAAGAAAGGCGTTGAATGGTTTTGATAGAAATGATAAAAAGCGAATGGAAAAAAATAACCAGCAACAAAATGTTGCTGATTTCTTGTTTGGTGATTTTATTTATCCCCATCTTATATGCCGGTTTCTTCTTGAAATCGAACTGGGACCCTTATGGCAATACGGACAAATTGTCAGTAGCAGTTGTGAATTTGGATGAAGCGGTCGACTACGAAGGCAAAGAATTGGATGTCGGTCATGAAATGGTGGATAATTTAAAAAACAATGACGCATTAGATTGGCATTTTGTTTCAGAAAGCGAAGCACAAAAGGGCTTGGCAGATCGTGATTACTATATGGTAATGACATTGCCCAAGGATTTCTCTAAAAATGCTGCTACATTGATGGACACCAAACCTGAAAAGATGAACATTACTTATGAAACAAACGGCTCATTGAACTTCATCGGTGAAGTTATCAGTAAATCGGCTGTTAAAGAGATTCAAACTGAAGTTTCAGCCAATGTGACCAAGGCTTATACTGAAGCTGTATTTGACCAAATCGGAACGATCGGTGAAGGGTTTTCAGAAGCTGCTGATGGTTCTAGTGAACTAGACGAAGGGGCAGATAAATTAAGTACAGGTAATGGAGAAATTACTGAAAACTTAAAAAAATTAGCGTCAAGTACACTGACCTTCAGTGAAGGAGCTGAAACGTTAGAAGTCGGTTTAGAACAATACACAGATGGTGTAGCCCAACTTAGTACAGGAGCTG